>NZ_JBSHCR010000153.1:0-1057 GCF_053615895.1 Isoptericola sp. NPDC055881 | reverse complement strand
TGGTGCCAGTTCGGGTTGTCGAAGGGAGGACCTCCGGGCTTAGTGGAGATGTCGAAGTCTTCACAACCCGGAGGTCCTCGTGTCTCACGCTAATGCCCGTCTGACCGTTCGCGGCAGGATGTTGATCGTCGAGCGTCGCCGGCAGGGGTGGAAGCAGGCCCACATCGCCGCGGCGATGGGTGTCTCACGCAAATGCGTCAGGTACTGGCTGGCGCGGTTCGCGACCGAGGGCGAGGCCGGCCTGGCGGACCGATCGTCGCGCCCGCACCACTGCCCGACCAGGACGAATGCTCAGGTCGAGGCGAAGGTCGTGGCGATGCGCCAGGCCGAGCGGCGCGGGCGGGACCAGATCGCGGCAGAGCTCGGTGTGCCGCCCCGGACCGTGTCTCGGGTCCTGGCCCGTCATCACATGCCGCACCTGGCCCTGCTCGACCCGATGACCGGAGAACGCTTGCGGGCCTCCAAGACGACCGCCGTGCGCTACGAACGCGACCGCCCGGGCGAGCTGGTGCACATGGACGTCAAGAAGCTCGGCCGCATCCCCGCCGGTGGCGGGTGGCGGGCCCTCGGCCGCGAGAACCGCGAGAAGACCCGCAGCCGGAAGGACAAGATCGGCTACGACTACGTCCACTCCCTCGTGGACGACCACTCCCGCCTGGCCTATTCCGAGATCCTCCCCGACGAGAAGGGCCCCACCTGCGCCGACTTCCTGGACCGGGCGATCGCCTACTTCGCCGCCCACGGCATCACCCGGATCGAACGCCTCATGACCGACAACGCGTGGGCCTACCGCTGGTCACTACGCCAGATCTGCACCGCCCACGACATCCGGCAGAAGTTCATCAAGCCCCACTGCCCCTGGCAGAACGGCAAGGTCGAAAGACTCAACCGCACCCTGGCCACCGAATGGGCCTACCGCCAGGCCTTCACCTCGAACGACGAACGCGCCGCAGCCCTGGCACCCTGGATCGAGTTCTACAACACCCGACGCCGCCACCAAGCCCTCGGCGGCCTCCCACCGACCAGCCGGCTGTAACCAACGTCGTGACCGGGTACA
>NZ_JBSHCR010000152.1:0-1131 GCF_053615895.1 Isoptericola sp. NPDC055881 | reverse complement strand
CCTTGGCAAGGTGGTGTTCTACCACTGAACTACTTCCGCACATTTATTTAATTTAAGATGCGGGTGAAGGGACTTGAACCCCCACGTCATAAGACACTAGATCCTAAGTCTAGCGCGTCTGCCAATTCCGCCACACCCGCGTGTGAATATAACTGGTGAGCCATGAAGGACTCGAACCTTCGACCCTCTGATTAAAAGTCAGATGCTCTACCAACTGAGCTAATGGCTCGTAAATGGCTGGGCTAGCTGGATTCGAACCAACGCATGACGGAGTCAAAGTCCGTTGCCTTACCGCTTGGCTATAGCCCAATAAAAATGGTGGAGGGGGGCAGATTCGAACTGCCGAACCCGAAGGAGCGGATTTACAGTCCGCCGCGTTTAGCCACTTCGCTACCCCTCCGATATAAATGGTGCCGGCAAGAGGACTTGAACCCCCAACCTACTGATTACAAGTCAGTTGCTCTACCAATTGAGCTAAGTCGGCTAAATGGTGGAGGATGACGGGATCGAACCGCCGACCCTCTGCTTGTAAGGCAGATGCTCTCCCAGCTGAGCTAATCCTCCGAATTGCCTGGCAACGTCCTACTCTCACAGGGACAAGGTCCCAACTACCATCGGCGCTAGAGAGCTTAACTTCCGTGTTCGGCATGGGAACGGGTGTGACCTCTTCGCTATCGCCACCAAACCATTGAGAGTGTTCTCTCAAAACTAGATAACAGTAAGCATACATTCAAATTGGTTAAGTCCTCGATCGATTAGTATCTGTCAGCTCCATGTGTCGCCACACTTCCACCTCAGACCTATCAACCTGATCATCTTTCAGGGATCTTACTTCCTTGCGGAATGGGAAATCTCATCTTGAGGGGGGCTTCATGCTTAGATGCTTTCAGCACTTATCCCGTCCGCACATAGCTACCCAGCGATGCCCTTGGCAGAACAACTGGTACACCAGCGGTGCGTCCATCCCGGTCCTCTCGTACTAAGGACAGCTCCTCTCAAATTTCCTGCGCCCGCGACGGATAGGGACCGAACTGTCTCACGACGTTCTGAACCCAGCTCGCGTACCGCTTTAATGGGCGAACAGCCCAACCCTTGGGACCGACTACAGCCCCAGGATGCGATGAGCCGACA
>NZ_JBSHCR010000151.1:0-1234 GCF_053615895.1 Isoptericola sp. NPDC055881 | reverse complement strand
CCCCGGGGGGGGCCCCGCGGGCTCCCCCCCCCCCCCCCCCCACTGGGTTTTTTTACTTTTCCCACACCGTGAACAACCACCTGTTCGGCACTCCGCAAGGAACGCAAGTCGCGCAAGCGGCTTGCGTGATCGCGTGTACAGTCGAACCATGTCGAGACGACTGGCCGACGTGGCCGCGAAGGTGGGGGTCAGCGAGGCGACGGTCAGCCGGGTGCTCAACGGCAAGCCCGGCGTCTCGCAGGCGACGCGCGACGCCGTCCTCACCGCCCTGGACGTGCTGGGGTACGAGCGGCCCACCAAGCTGCGCGGCGACCGGCCCCGGTTGGTCGGGCTGGTGCTGCCCGAGCTGGCCAACCCGATCTTCCCCGCGTTCGCGGAGGTGGTGGGCGGCGCGCTCGCGCAGCAGGGTTTCACGCCCGTGCTGTGCACGCGCACGGCCGGCGGCATCTCGGAGGCCGAGTACATCGACCTCCTGCTGGGCCAGCAGGTCTCGGGCGTCATCTTCGCCGGCGGGTTCTACGCCGAGCGCGACGCCGACCACTCGCACTACGAGCGGCTGCAGGCGCTGAGCCTGCCGGTCGTGCTGATCAACGCGTCGATCGAGAGCCTCGACTTCCCGCACGTCTCGTGCGACGACCTGGTCGCGACGCACCAGGCGCTCGAGCACCTCGTCTCCATGGGCCACGCGCGCATCGGCCTGCTGCTCGGCCCGGCCGACCACGTGCCGTCGGAGCGCAAGCTCGCGGCCGCCCGCGCGTTCGCGCAGCGGCACGGCCTGGAGCTCCCCGACGAGCTCGTCGTGCACAGCCAGTACTCCCTGGAGAGCGGTCAGGCCGCGACGGGCCGCCTGCTCGACGCGGGCGCGACGGCGATCCTGTGCGCGTCCGACCCGCTCGCCCTCGGCGCGGTGCGCGCCGTGCGCCGCGCGGGGCTGGAGGTGCCCCGCGACGTGTCCGTCGTCGGCTACGACGACTCCGCGCTGATGAACTCCACGGATCCTGCGCTGACCACCGTGCGCCAGCCGATCGACGCGATGGGGCGCGCGGCGGTGGACATCCTCGCGTCCATGATCGCGGGCGCCGCCGTGTCGCGCGACGAGCTGCTCTTCGAGCCGGAGCTCGTCGTGCGGCGCTCGACTGCCGCCGCGCCCCGGCCCGCCGGCTGACGCCTCCGCTGCCTCGGGCGGCGTCCTCGCACCCTGACCCCGGCCGGTCGGGCGACACTGTCGCCCGAC
>NZ_JBSHCR010000150.1:0-1379 GCF_053615895.1 Isoptericola sp. NPDC055881 | reverse complement strand
GTACTATCCAGCCACTGCAGGTATTTGGCCCCCAGCGGGGGCTTTTTTTGCCTGTTGTTGGGGCAGATAAAGAAAAGGGCCGCATTAGCGGCCCTTTTCGGAGAGAGCGATGCCTCAATGCGGAATTTCAGAGACTTCTTTAACGTCGGCTTTATTGATCTGCTGTTTGACACCATTTGCGTCTTTATAGCCCAGCAGGCCTGAGTCTGATTCTGTAGGCTTGCCGTCGCTGACAATTGTACGCCCGTCGTTGGTGTGGATGGCATAGCTTGTGCGCGTGCAGCCGGTTAGGGCTGAAAGCGCAACTGCCGCTGCGAACACTGAAACAAAAATCTTTTTCAAAGCCAGCTCCTTTTATCCGTATCAGTTGTCTAGTTCACTCATGTTGGTAATTTTGTCACGGTTGATCTGTTCGGTTCGGCCTGTATGGGCATCTTTGTAGGATACTAACCCCGTATCACTGTCAACTTTGGGTTTGCCGTCTGTAACGATAGTGCGACCATCTGTGGTTTTTATTTCTTGGTTTGAAGAACATCCAGCAGCGGCAAAGGTCACCAACGCGACCATCATGGCCGCCAACAGCGTTTTTTTATTCATAATAGGTTCCCTGCTTAAAGGTAAAGTGGATATGGTCACTAACCATCTAAGTATAGGTCGTTTTTTCATGCGAAAAGAGGATTGAAGGTGGGCATCATGCCCAGCAGTAAAAATGAATGAAAAACGATTTTGGAATGTTGCTTGTTTTTGAGGATTGAAATGGCCTTATTAATTTCACTGGTTGTAGTGGCAGGTCTTTACTATCAATTTTGGTATAAGCCACATAGAGCGCCGATCTTGCGTATATGGGGGATCGCGCCTGATGGACAAGAATTTCGATTATTGCTAACAGAGCATGGAGAAAAAGAGGCTGTTTTACTGTTCGGAAAGAAATCTTTTGTTGCCGTGCCAGATACGCAGAACCTTTATGGTGGGTGTTATTACCTTTATTTAGAGGATGCTCACAAGAACGAGCTTTTAATTGAGTTAAACGAAAGTGATTTATACCCCGGTGGCGCAATAGAACTTCAACACAACGGCGGTCGGAAGATTCATTGCGAGATACTAAAAGTAAGGTGGAGTCGTTAACTCAAGTAATGTTTCCTAAGTATGTTGATAGGCAAACATAGTGGTAGTTAGTCTCTCTGAGTAAATGATCTTCTTGTGATCCTGTCGTTACAGTCGTAATCTCTTGCTCTGAAAACGAAAAAACCACCTGGGGAGGTGGTTTGATCGAAGGTTAAGTCAGTTGGGGAACTGCTTAACCAGGTAACTGGGTATACGAGACCGCAGAAACCAAAAATGTTCTTTCAGTGTAGCCTCTCTCAGGCCCATACTTCAAG
>NZ_JBSHCR010000149.1:0-1717 GCF_053615895.1 Isoptericola sp. NPDC055881 | reverse complement strand
GGGAACGTCACCCCGTAGGTGGTGGAGCAGAACTCGGCGATCTTGTCGTCGGAGGCAAAGAAGAATTCAAGGTTTACACAGGTATCCCCAAAAGGTTGGGAACGCGTTCGAGAGCTGTTGAAGGATAGCCAAGGCATATCAGCACTGAAGCTGTACTCATTTTTAGCGGAGCATATCGATCCTACGTGTGGCGCTGTCGTTGCGGATCAGCAATTCCTAGCTGAAAAACTTGGAGTTAGCAGAAGCACAATTATTCGGTGGCTCAATTACTTAGAATCAAAAAATGCATTAGTTAGAATCCCCGTTGCTGGTAAGGTTTGTGCGTATGCCCTCGATCCACATGAAGTCTGGAAGGGATACAACACTACGAAAAACCATGCAGCGTTTGTCACTAAAACACTGGTCAACAAAGACGGTGATATTCAGCGCCGAATCATGGCCATGTTTTCAAATTGAGCCAGCGGCAGGCGGACAATCAGGGGCTACGTGTTAACGTTTTGACCATGATTGTCTATCCTGCATTGCTCTTTTACCACCTAGACAGCACCATAGCGATAAGATAAACATGCTCAAACGTTTTATGTAACATTAGAAAAATTCAGTTAATTAAAAAAGGTTTTCTAAATGAGCAAAAAAAATAACGTGCCAATGATACAAAATAATGGAAATCTCCAACCTTTTAGCATGGGTAATTTACCATCTATTGCTAAAACATTCCCAATGGAAATCCATACAACTATACTTCAACAGCTTAACCCATTGGAGCATATATCCAATGCTATAAGTAGGATTTGTTACTATAAAGAACAGTGTAAAGCACTTGAGCTTGAGTCACTCAAAATAAAAGAACAAGCCAGTTTGATGCACCTTAAAATAGATACTAATTTTAAAAAGGCAATGTATGAGCTAGAAACAAGAAGAAAGAGTAATGAGTTGAAGTTGATAGCTGCTGCAAATGATTTTAAGCAAATATCAATAACAAAATCAGACTTAATTAAAGAGATATCAAAGCTTGTTTCAAGCATATGTAGCAATGACGTTTCGTTGGAAAGTAAAAAGGCGATGAACGATACTCTTATCATTATGAAAGGCATGCTCAGTGATCAACGGTCTGAGTCATATGAAAAATTCAAATCTTTGTTAAGTAGTATTGATTCTAGTTACAATGATGCGTTGTTGATAGAGGATCATCAGGATAATTATGTTTAATATCATACTCGGAGTTGCTGCTGTAGGTGTTGGTTTATATATCTTGAACGAGCTTGATGAACGCGCCGGAGAAGAAAAAAAGCGATGGGAAAATCAACGAGAATCAGTATGTAAAAGCATCGAAGAACATAAGAGATAAATAGAACAACATTTCGAATATTTTCAATCAATGTATGATTTTCATCAGTTAGTTGACCTTCATTATTCATGTATGAAAGTGGCAAATGAAGCATATAAACTTCTTAATGATGCTAAAAAATCAATGGGCGCTATTTATGATGCTATCAATAAACTTAAAGCTCACCGCTCTAAATTATTTAATGATAAAAAAGAAAGCAATGATTATGAAAAGAAAAAAGAAATACAAGCAGAAATAAACATGATCAAAAAAATCATAGATGGCCTATACTCTTAATTAGATTTAATTAAAAAGGATAAAGAACATTTTTATAAGGAATTAAAAGGTTTTAACTTAAAAACTAGCAGCATTAAATACAGAATTAGAGAC
>NZ_JBSHCR010000148.1:0-1967 GCF_053615895.1 Isoptericola sp. NPDC055881 | reverse complement strand
GACTTGATCCTCAAACAGCGTTCTTGAGGATCAAGTCAGCACGCTCGTTGCGTCAGGCGGGGGCGGCGACGGCGTCCTTCAGGCGGACGGCGGGGTCGGTGGCACGCGCCAGGTCGAGGCGCAACGGCTCGCCGCGGGCCATGAGCCGGCGCACGCCGCCCACGTCGCGGGGGGAGTCGACGAGGAGGACGGCGCGCACGGTCGCCACGGTTCCGGCCGACCCGCCCGCCGTCTCCTGCGGGTCGAGGTACAGCGCCGCCCAGGGGCCGTCGCCGGGGGCGCCCCGCAGCACCACGGGCGAGTCCGCGGCAGGCAGTCCGAGCAGGGCCAGGTCGTGCCCCAGCTGCTGGGAGAACACGTACGGCGCGTGCGCCGCGCCGCCGCCGACGCCGAGCATCGCGCGCACGGTGGCGTCCGGGTCGTGCAGCGCCGCGGACCAGTGGCCGCCGGGGACGGTGCCGAAGACGGCGTGCGCGCGGGTGGCGACGTCGCCCACCGCCCACGCTCGCGGGTGGCCGGGGACGCGCCCGTCGGCGTCCACCACGAGGGCGCCCCGCGGGTCCAGGGGCAAGGTTCCGGACAGCCAGTCCGAGGCCGGGCGCGCCCCGACGGCCGTGAGCACGAGGTCCGCGGGGACGTGCTCGCCGCCGGACAGCCGCACGCCGGAGCCGTCGACGGCGGCCACGGCGGCGCCGGTCCGCAGCCGGACCCCGGCCTCGGCGTACCACCGGACGAGGTGGCCGCCCACCTCAGGTCCGAGCTGGCGCGACAGGGGTGCGTCGGCGGCCTCGAGCACGGTGACCTCCGCACCCGCACCCGCCGCGACCCCCGCGAGCTCGGCACCGATCCAGCCGGCGCCGACGATCACGAGGCGCAGCCCGGGGCGCAGCGCTCCGCGCAGGCGCGCGGCGTCCGCGGCCGTGTGCAGCAGGTCGGACGACGCGAAGCCCGGCGGCACCACGGGGACGGACCCCACCGCGAGCACGACGGCGTCCGCCTCGACCGTCCCGCGCGCCGTCGTGACGACCGCGCCGTCCGGCCGCAGGGCCAGCCCCTGGGCCGGCTCGGCCAGCCGCACGTCGTCGGCGAGCGCCTCGACGTCGACGCCGAGGTCGTCGCTGAGCCACACCGGCTCCGGCCGGGTCAGCAGCTCCTTGGACAGGGGCGGGCGGTCGTAGGGGGGCACGCCCTCCGCGCCGAGCAGCGTGATGCGGCCGTCGAAGCCGTGCGTGCGCAGCGCCGCGACCGTCTGCGCGCCCGCGAGGCCGGCGCCGACCACGACGACCGACCGGGGCGGCGGGAGAGCGGGGGAGGGGACGGTGGTCGTGGGCTCGGGCACGCTGCTCACCGTAACCCTGACCCGAGGGCGGGCTCGTGCCCGACGACCGGTAGGCTCGACTGCCGTGGAACCCCGTGCGCTGCCCGACCCTCCCGGAGGGCGCAGGCCCGCGCCCAAGTGGCACGCCGTCGACGCCGAGCACGACGAGGCTCTGCGCGCGGTGCCCGGCCCCGAGCGGGCCATCGTCACGGTGCTGAGCGGCATCGTCCTCGCCGTCGTGCTGGGCGTGCTCGTCGGGGCACGTCTGGGGACCGGCGTCGTGGCGCTCACGCTGGCGGTCGCGGGCACCTGGCGCGCGACCTCCGCGACCGGCCCGGTCGGGCTCGTCGTCCGCAGCCGTGGCTTCGACGTCGTCCTGTGCTGGGTGGCTGCCGTCGTGATCGGGGTGCTGGCGCTGACCGCGCCGGGCCTGAGCTGACGGCCGCCTGCGGCACGACCGCACGCACGACAAGGACGCACGCACGACAGAACGAGAGGGCCGGCACCCCGTGGGGTGGCGGGCCGCTCGCCGGGGGGGGGGCCGCGGGGGGGGGGCGGGCGCGGGGGGGTGGGGGCGGGGGTTAAAAAAAAAAAAACACCACCCCCAAAAAACTGTTTTGGTGTATGTGGGGGGGGGGGGTTAAAAAAA
>NZ_JBSHCR010000147.1:0-2051 GCF_053615895.1 Isoptericola sp. NPDC055881 | reverse complement strand
GCCCTCGATGGGCCGGCCGCGACACCATGCCGACCAGCAGGAGTACGGGGCGACCCGGGGGTGGCCCGGCCCTGGTTCGGGCCGGGCCACCGGTGCTTCTACTTGCTGGGCCGCTCGGCCTTGTCCTGCTCGCCTCGGGCGATCTGCTCGACGTCGGAGAGCGTGTAGCCCCAGGATTCGAGGGCAGTCAGGTAGCCCCGCTCACCGCCCGGGTTCCGCCAGGTGTGGGTGCTGGTCTCCTTCTCGCGGGCCGCGAGAGCCAGCACCAGCGCGATGTGCTGGGCGCGGGCCGGGGTGACCTTCGCGAGGATGGCGCTCAGGGCCTTCTCAGCCCCGTAGCACCCCGGCTCTCGCTCGATGCCGAGCCACTGGCAGGCCAGAGGGTGCCCACCCTCGCCGGAGCGGCGCAGCGTGTACGTGTCGGTAGCGATGGCGCGGGCGACGTACTCGGCGGCTCCCTTCGGCGCGGTCTTGCGCTTGGCGAACTCGGCCAGCCATTCGCGGCGCACGACCTCGGCGGACTTCCATGCCTTGTTGTTCTCGATGACCGTGCGACGTTCGGCCTTCTGCTCGTCGGTCATCGGGCCGGACTTCGTCGGGCTGGCGCTGGCGTACTTGTCGCCGTGCCCGTGGGTTCGCCAGTTGGTGCAGACGTAGACCACGCTGACGCTGCTCCACCTCGAACGGACGTAGGCCGCGTGGCCGGGGCACTCGGCGTGGGCCTCCGGGGTGAGGTCCGTGCCGTGGTCCGCCTCGGTCGAGGGGCGCAGTTCGCTCAGGCTGCGGACCTTCTTGTCGTCGTAGGACGGGGCCTCGACCTCGGCCACGCCCTCGGCGGCCAGAGCCTCGCGGGCGGCGGCGACCTGCTCGGCTCGCTCGCGATCGTCGCGGGCGCGCTGGGCCTCGTGCGCGAAGCGTCCCGGCTCCTTCACCGCGACGGCGGTCAGTGCCTTGACCGTCTCCGGGGCGTCGGCGAACTCCGCCAGGACGGCGGCCTGGTCGATCGTGAGGTCGTACTTGGCCTGCACGGCGGCGGCGACCTTCGACTCGGCCACCTTGAGCGTGACGGCTACCTGGTCCTTCTTGGTGCCGGTGCGCTTGGCGATCTGCCCGGCGGTCAGCCCGAACTCGAGGGACAACTGCCGGAACGCTGCGGTGCGGTGGGTGTCGCGCATGTCGGCGCGGTGGTCGTTCTCGGCCAACTGCTCGATGATCCGGCGTGCCTCGCGGGCCTTCTCGTCGTCGTCGCTGGTGACGATCTGGGCGGGGATCGTGGCGCGCCCGGCCTCGATCGCGGCGAGGGTGCGGCGCTGGCCTTCCAGGACGGTCAGGGAGCCGTCGGCCTCGCGGCGGACCCGGATGGCCTGGATGACGCCGTGCTGCTTGATGGACCCGATGAACTCGCCGCTGAGGTCGGCGTCGGTCCGGACATTCGCGCCGACGATCAGGGTGCGCGGGTCGAGGTGGGCGAACTCGACGCCCTCGGCCAGCACCTGGGCTGTGCCTTCGCGGGTGGTGGTGTTCTCGGTGTTCGTGGTGCTCGTCATGAGTGAGCGACCTTCCTGCCGGGAGGTAGGTGGCACCCGCTGTCCGGGACCGTTTTTCGCCCCCTCCTGGCGCTGGAATGACCGCCCGCATAAGCGGCCCGGAGTGCAAGCCCCGGCACCGCCCGACGGCGGGGCTCGTGGGCCGAGCTCAGGGAGCGAAGCGACCGCAGGCCCACGAGTTCCGGCGGCGGGCGGCGGCGCAGCCGCGGGGCTTGCGCGGAGGGTCGCGCGGGCGATCATGGAAAGCCAGGAGGGGGCACAGCCGGCCCGCGCGTCAGCGCGGAACTACAGGGCCGCGCAGCGGCCGCCGTTCGGCGCCGGCCGCCAGGTCGGCATCGGTTCGCGCCGCTCCCCCGCCGCCGGCTCACCCGGCCCGGCCCTGTCTGTGCGGGCCAACGATCCGGCGCAGCCGGACCTCACTGCCTACCGGTGGTTCACGCTGTGGCTCGGTCGCCGGTTCGCTCGAGCTGCAGCGGTGGCGGGGGTCCGGGGGCGGCATGCCCC
>NZ_JBSHCR010000146.1:0-2116 GCF_053615895.1 Isoptericola sp. NPDC055881 | reverse complement strand
CCCCCGCGGGGGCGACCGGCCGTCGTCGCGTCTCGGGGAAGTTCACGGGATCGTCCGTGTCCCGTCCTGGAACCACTCCAGCCACTACTCAACTGGCTTTGGCGCAGATGTGAGGCGCGGGGAGCGGGGGCGGCTCTGCTGCATCGTCGGCAATCGACGGCGTCTGCCCTGTGTCAGCCGCCGTCGATCTCGATGGACCCAGGCGGGTGTGGGTGGACGCCGCAAGTCGGACGATGCCGCACCCGTCAGGAGAAGTCCCCGGCCGGATCTTTTCCCTGAAGTGGAGTGAGAAGTTGGTTCAAAAAGTCGATCCCAAGATGCTGCTGGCACCCAGTGCCCAGCGTCGCCTGAAGCGTGGTGCGGCATTCGGTGCCGCAGCCGTGATCGCCGCCTCCGGCATGGTCGGAGGAGCGGCACACGCCGCGGAGTTCAAGACACCTCTCTCGGCGAGCACCTCGCCCGCCAACCAGGCACTGTCGGGTGCGCTGGCGACGGAAACCAGCGCCGAGTGGATTGAAGGTCCGCTGGTCGCCAACGCGCGCGTCCGTGGCTACGACCCCGTGGTCCGGTACATCACCCTCGGCACAGCCTCGCTGCCGTACGGTGGGCTGAATGTCATCACCGGCATCCACCAGTCGACCACGTCGACGGAGCCGGCAGCGGGGGCGGTCCAGCTGCGCATCCCCGCGCCCGGTCACACTGGCCCGATCACCGTGCTGAGCGGCCCCTTCGCCGGGCAGTGCGTCGCCGTCAACACGGATTCCTTGATCGACCAGCCCCTGACTCTCGCCCCGGCGAGCAGCGGTTGCACGATGTGGACGTGGGAAGCGAAGTCCCAGTGGAACCCGCAGCAGCAGGCCTATGACGACCCGCACGGCACCCTCCGCACGGTCGAGGTGAACGCGAAGGGTAACCCGCAGTACATCGCTCAGGTGCTTGACGCGATTGACACCACCGGTGACGGCGTCCTTGGCACCAACTCCTGGGGCGACCCGAACAGGCCCAGCTCGGACTACGAGAAGACGGACCTGAACTGGGGCGCGACCGACCAGACCTTCGACTGGTTCGTTCCGGACCCGATGTTCCCCGACACGAACCCCGACGGGAACGTGAACGCGTCGGCTTCGGCTGCTGCGGACTCGAACGCGAACCCGGCTGCTCTTGCTGCGGCGACGGCGGATGCTGAGACGACGGCTTCGGCTGCTGCGAAGGCGGATGCCGAGGGCGCGGCCGTGGCTGCCGCTTACACGGACGCCTCGACGAGCGCGTCGACCACGGCGGACACCGATGCGAACGCTTCGGCTTCGGGTGCTGCGGTCGCTGCGGCGAACTCCGAGGGTGACGACGACACGAACGCTGCGGCGACGGCGGAGGCGTCGGCGGCCACGGATGGAAACAACGCGTCGCAGGCTGAGGCTGCTGCGTCGTCGGCCGCGACGGCGGACTCCACGAGCGGAGCCTCGACCGACGGCTCGACGCAGGCATCGGTCGACGGTACGAACACGACGTCGACCGACGGCTCGACGCAGGCATCGGTCGACGGTACGAACACGACGTCGACCGACGGTACGACGGACGCGACGACGAGTGCGGGTGCGTCGGCGAGCACGCAGTCCTCGGGTACGTCGGATGCCTCGGGCGAGGTGTACGAGCCCGTGACGATCACCAATCCGCCTCAGAATGGACGGGTGTACCCGCGGGCCGCTGTGCGGGGTACGGGTGAGCCTGGTGCCACGGTGGACCTCAAGGACATTGAGGGCATTGATCGTGGAACCACCACCGTGCGTGAGGACGGCACGTGGTCGCTGACCGTCGATGGCCTTCGGGTGGGCGAGAACGCGCTGTTTGCTCGGCAGGTGGTCGGTGACGGCACTGTGGGCAAGACCACGTTCGACGACGTGTCGTTCACGGTGGTCGACGATGGCAGCCAGGCCTCGACGGACACGAACACTGCCGGTGAGGCGGACGCGAACCTGAATGCGTCGGCGTCGGCTGCTGCGGACGCCAACGCGAACCCGGCGGCTGAGGCTGCGGCGTTCACCGAGGCTGACTCGGCGACGTCTGCTGCCGCGGACGTGGACGCGTCGGCTGCGGCGCAGGCTGCTGCGCTGACGGA
>NZ_JBSHCR010000145.1:0-2317 GCF_053615895.1 Isoptericola sp. NPDC055881 | reverse complement strand
GGTCAATACAGCCAGGGTAGTATCCCACCGATGCCTCCACCGAAGCTGGCGCTCCGGTTTCCAAGGCTCCTACCTATCCTGTACAAGCTGTACCAACATTCAATATCAGGCTGCAGTAAAGCTCCACGGGGTCTTTCCGTCCTGTCGCGGGTAACCTGCATCTTCACAGGTACTATAATTTCACCGAGTCTCTCGTTGAGACAGTGCCCAGATCGTTGCGCCTTTCGTGCGGGTCGGAACTTACCCGACAAGGAATTTCGCTACCTTAGGACCGTTATAGTTACGGCCGCCGTTTACTGGGGCTTCAATTCACAGCTTCGCTTACGCTAAGCGCTCCTCTTAACCTTCCAGCACCGGGCAGGCGTCAGCCCCTATACTTCGCCTTACGGCTTCGCAGAGACCTGTGTTTTTGCTAAACAGTCGCTTGGGCCTATTCACTGCGGCTCTCTCGGGCTTGCACCCTAACAGAGCACCCCTTCTCCCGAAGTTACGGGGTCATTTTGCCGAGTTCCTTAACGAGAGTTCTCTCGATCACCTTAGGATTCTCTCCTCGCCTACCTGTGTCGGTTTGCGGTACAGGCACCTTTTATCTCGCTAGAAGCTTTTCTTGGCAGCGGGGAATCAAAGACTTCGCTCCATAAGGAGCTTCCCCATCACAGCTCAGCCTTCACGATAAGCGGATTTGCCTACTTATCAGCCTAACTGCTTGGACGTGCACAACCAATCGCACGCTTCTTCTATCCTTCTGCGTCCCTCCATTGCTCAAACGATAAAGAGGTGGTACAGGAATATCAACCTGTTGTCCATCGCCTACGCCTTTCGGCCTCGGCTTAGGTCCTGACTAACCCTGAGCGGACGAGCCTTCCTCAGGAAACCTTAGGCATTCGGTGGACGGGATTCTCACCCGTCTTTCGCTACTCATACCGGCATTCTCACTTCTAAGCGCTCCACCAGTCCTTCCGGTCTGACTTCACTGCACTTAGAACGCTCCCCTACCACTGATACCATTGGTATCAATTCGCAGCTTCGGTGGTGTATTTAGCCCCGGTACATTTTCGGCGCAGAGTCACTCGACCAGTGAGCTATTACGCACTCTTTAAATGGTGGCTGCTTCTAAGCCAACATCCTGGTTGTCTAAGCAACTCCACATCCTTTTCCACTTAATACACACTTTGGGACCTTAGCTGGCGATCTGGGCTGTTTCCCTCTTGACTACGGATCTTATCACTCGCAGTCTGACTCCTAAGGATAAGTCATTGGCATTCGGAGTTTGACTGAATTCGGTAACCCGATGGGGGCCCCTAGTCCAATCAGTGCTCTACCTCCAAGACTCTTACCTTGAGGCTAGCCCTAAAGCTATTTCGGAGAGAACCAGCTATCTCCAGGTTCGATTGGAATTTCTCCGCTACCCACACCTCATCCCCGCACTTTTCAACGTGCGTGGGTTCGGGCCTCCATTCAGTGTTACCTGAACTTCACCCTGGACATGGGTAGATCACCTGGTTTCGGGTCTACGACCACGTACTAAACGCCCTATTCAGACTCGCTTTCGCTGCGGCTCCGCATCTTCTGCTTAACCTTGCACGGGATCGTAACTCGCCGGTTCATTCTACAAAAGGCACGCCATCACCCGTTAACGGGCTCTGACTACTTGTAGGCACACGGTTTCAGGATCTCTTTCACTCCCCTTCCGGGGTGCTTTTCACCTTTCCCTCACGGTACTGGTTCACTATCGGTCACTAGGGAGTATTTAGCCTTGGGAGATGGTCCTCCCAGATTCCGACGGAATTTCACGTGTTCCGCCGTACTCAGGATACATTCAAGAGAGAACGAAGTTTCGACTACGGGGTTGTTACCCTCTACGACGGACCTTTCCAGGTCGCTTCGTCTACCTCGTTCCTTTGTAACTCCGTATAGAATGTCCTACAACCCCAAGAGGCAAGCCTCTTGGTTTGGGCTAGATTCCGTTTCGCTCGCCGCTACTCAGGAAATCGCATTTGCTTTCTCTTCCTCCAGGTACTTAGATGTTTCAGTTCCCCGGGTCTGCCTTCTCATATCCTATGTATTCAGATATGGATACCACTCCATTACGAGTGGTGGGTTTCCCCATTCGGAAATCTCCGGATCAAAGCTTGCTTACAGCTCCCCGAAGCATATCGGTGTTCGTCCCGTCCTTCATCGGCTCCTAGTGCCAAGGCATCCACCGTGCGCCCTTTCTAACTTAACCGTTAAAAAAGATCTTACTGATGCTTTGAAAAAATTAATTGCCTTCTATCTATTATCTAGTTTTCAAGGAACAAAGAAGAAAGAATTCCAT
>NZ_JBSHCR010000144.1:0-2435 GCF_053615895.1 Isoptericola sp. NPDC055881 | reverse complement strand
GACGCCCGCGCCGCCGTGAGGTCGGCGCGGGCGTCGCTGGCAGGCGGGGACGGTCAGGCGCCCGCCTCGATCGCCGTCGGCGACGAGGCGGCGTGGCTGACCTCGATCCGGCGCGGCCTGGCCTCCTCGGACACCGGGATGGTGAGGGTGAGCACGCCGTCGGCGTAGGACGCGCTGATCCGGTCGAGCGCCAGACCGCGACCCAGGGTGAGCTGCCGTGCCACGGTGCCGGACTGGCGCTCGCGCAGCAGCCACTGCCCCTCCGCGGAGCGGGGCGTGCGCTCGGCCCTGATCGTCAGCGTGCGGTCCTCGCACGAGACGTCGATGCTGCCCGGGTCGATGCCGGGCAGGTCCGCCGCCAGGACGAAGTGGTCTCCCTCGCGGAAGAGGTCCATCGGCATGGTCGGCGCGTTGCGCGTGTTCAGCGCGAGCGAACCGAAGAGCCGGTCCATCTCCTGGAACGGGTCCCAGTAGGTAGCCATCGCACATCACCTCCTCGACGAGGCCGCGGCGCGCGGCCCTGAGCGCGATCGACGTGCCGGGCCTTCCGGCACGCTGGCTACAGCACATGTTTTAGCACTCGACCCCTGAGAGTGCCAGCGTCGGCGGATCGCTCTCGGCGAACGGTCCCTGTCAGCGAACGGTCCTGTCGGCGAAGGGTCCTGGGGGGCGGGCACGACCGCGCCGGAGCGGCGCGCGTCGGTGGCTCGTGCCACGCTCGTCGCATGTCCACCACGTCCGGGCGCGCCCCGGTGACCCCTCTCGTCGACCTGGGCGGCAGGTCGGCCTGGAGCGTGCTCCCGCCGCTCATCCTCGGCTTCTTCATGATCATGGTCGACACCACGATCGTGAACATCGCCATCCCCACCCTGACCGACCAGTTCTCCGCCTCCCTCATCCAGGTCGGCTGGGTGAACAGCGCCTACCTGCTGTCGTACGCCGTGCTGATGCTGCTGGCCGGCCGCCTCGGGGACCGCTACGGGCAGAAGTCGGTCTTCATCGTCGGGCTCGTCGTGTTCACGACGTTCTCGTTCCTCTGCGGGTTCTCGGGGAACATCGGCTCGGAGCCGGAGATCGGCTGGCTGATCGGGTTCCGCGTCGTCCAGGGCGTCGGCGCCGCGATGATGACCCCGCAGACGATGTCGATGATCACGCGCGTCTTCCCGCCCACCCAGCGCGGTGCGGCGATGGGGCTGTGGGGCGCGACGGCGGGCGTCGCGACGATCGCCGGCCCGCTGCTCGGCGGCATCTTCGTCGAGACGGTCGGCTGGGAGTGGATCTTCTACGTCAACATCCCGGTGGGCGTCGCGGCCCTCTGGTTCTCGGTCACGCGGCTGCCGCACCTCCCCTCGCACGGGACCTCCATGGACCCGTGGGGCGTGGTCCTGTCGGTGATCGGCCTCGCGGCGGTGGTCTTCGGCCTGCAGGAGGGCGAGAACTACGACTGGGGCCACATCTGGGGGCCGTTCTCCGTGTGGTCGGTCGTGGGGCTGGGGCTGCTGGTCCTCGTCGGCTTCGTCTGGTGGCAGCACCGGCAGGGCTCGCGAGCGCTGCTGCCGCTGCGGCTGTTCCGCTCGCGCAACTTCTCGCTCGCCAACGTCGACGGCATGGTCGTGACGTTCGCGATGATCGCCATCTTCTTCCCGCTGACGATCTTCCTGCAGTCCATCCTCGGCCTGACGCCGATCCAGGCGGCGCTCGTGATGATGCCCGGCTCGCTCGTGTCCGGCGTCGTCGCGCCGTTCGCCGGACGTCTCTCCGACCGGGTGCCCGCGAAGTGGGTGGTCGCGGCCGGGTTCGCCGCGATCGCCGGTGCGGTGATCTGGCTCGCCGGCATCCTGGACCCCGACCTGTCGCCGTACGCCCTGCTGTGGCCGATGGCGCTCTTCGGTGTCGGCACCGGCCTCACGTTCTCGCCGCTGTCCAACCTGGCCACGTCGGGCCTCGACGCCCGCACGGCGGGTGCGGGCGCCGGCGCGTTCAACACCAACCGGCAGGTGGGTGGCGTGATCGGGTCCGCCGTCGTCGTGGCCGTGCTCTCGGCCCGTCTCGCGGTCACCGTCCCGGCAGCGGCACAGGACCTGGCCGGGCAGCTGCCCGAGCAGGTGCGGCAGCCCTTCCTCGACGGGATCGCGCAGTCCAGCGGCAGCCTCGGCAGCACGGCGGCCGGGTCGGTGCAGCTGCCCGACTCCGTACCCGCAGCGGTCGCGGAGCAGGTCGGCGCCGTCGCCCAGCAGGCGTTCTTCGCGGGCTTCGCGGACGCCGCGGCCCAGACGCTGCTGCTGGTCGGCGTGGTCCTGGTGGTCGGCGTCGTGTGCGCGGCGGCGATGTCGCCCGTGCAGCACCGCGAGCGCACCGAGGCGCCTGCGCCGGCCTGATGCCCCTGCTGTGAGCGGGCGTCTGGCCCTGTTTCGGGACCGAGACAGGGCCAGACG
>NZ_JBSHCR010000143.1:0-2855 GCF_053615895.1 Isoptericola sp. NPDC055881 | reverse complement strand
GTGAGCGGGCGTTTGGCCCTGTTTCGGTCGCGAAGCAGGGCCAAACGCCCGCCCACAACACCCCCGGGGCCGCGTCAGCGGAAGCGGCGGCCCTCGTCACGGCGGTAGGCGGCGACGGCGAGGACGGCGAACAGGACCGTCCAGCCGGCCAGCACCAGCCACGCCGCCGGGTACGCCGGCTGCCCCGTGAGCGCCTGCACCAGCAGGTCGCGGCCGGCCCGGGTCGGGGTGGCCTGCGAGATCGCGTCGAGCCACGCCGGGAACGCCTGCGGCGGCAGGAACAGACCGCCCGCGAACGCCAGGGGGAACAGCACCACCTGCACGACCGGCAGCGCGGCCTTCGCGGACAACGAGTACCCGACCGCCATCCCGAGCAGCACGAACGGCACCGAGACCAGCAGGATCGTGCCCACCCCGGCGAGCAGCTGCCCGACCGTCACGGTCGCGGCGGTGAACAGCCAGCCGATGAGGATCAGCGGCACGAGCCCGAAGAGGGCGAAGATCGCGCCGTTGCCGATGCGCGCGACCATGCGCGGACCCGGCCCGGCGGGCAGGGAGCGCAGGAACGGGTCGAACGGCAGCTGCCGGTCCTCCGCCACGCCCAGCCCGTAGGTGAACAGGCTGGCCGAGCACACGGCGAACAGGCCGAGGCTCGCCACGGACATCGTCGCCCACAGCGGGTCTTGCGCGACGTCGCGCTGCGGCACCACGAAGAAGAACATCGCGAGCGCGGGGAACAGCATGTTGCCGAGCACCGCGATCGGCACGCGCACGGTCTCGAGGAACTGGTACCGCAGGTGCAGCCACGTCAGCCGCACCGGCCCCGGGGCACGCCCGGCCTGGGGCGCGGTCGTCGTCGCGGTCATCGGGCCACCTCCTGCAGCACCATCTCCTCGAAGGCCTCCTCCAGGCTGGCGCCCCGGATCTGGAGGTCGTGGAACTCGACGTCGCCGCGGACGAGACCCCGTACGAGGGCGTCCGCGTCGGCGGTGTACAGCTCCTGCACGCCGTCGTCGCGCCGCTCGGCCCGCACGACGCCGGGCCACGCGGCGAGGTCCGCACCGGACCGCACGGCCACCCGCCGCAGGCCCACGCGTCGGAGGATGGCGTCGAGCGAGTCGTCGGCGCGCACCACCCCGCGGTCGACGACGACGACGCGCTGCGCGAGCGCCTGCACCTCCTCGAGGTAGTGGCTGGTCAGCAGCACGGTGCCGCCGCCCGCGTGGTAGGCGCGGATCGCGTCCCACAGGGCCTGGCGAGCGCCGACGTCGAGACCGGTGGTGGGCTCGTCGAGCAGCACGACGCGCGGGCGCCCGACGAGGGCGAGCGCGACCGCGAGGCGCCGCTTCTGCCCGCCGGAGAGGGCTCCCGTCTGCCGTCGTGCGAGGTCGGCGAGGCCGAACTGCTCGAGCAGCTCGCCCGTCGGCACTGGACGGACGTAGTGCCCACCGACGAAGTCGACCACCTCCCGGACCCGCAGCGTGGCGGGCAGCCCGGTCTCCTGCGGCGTGACGCCGAGACCGGCGCGGCTGGCCGCGTCGCGGGGGTCGCCGCCCAGCAGGCGCACCGTGCCGGAGTCGGGGCGGCGCTGCCCGCTGACCAGGGACAGCAGCGTCGACTTGCCCGCACCGTTGGGACCGAGCAGGCCCACGAGCTCGCCGGCACCGACGTCGAGGCTGACGTCGTCGAGCGCGACGACGTCGCCGAACCGGCGGGTCACGCCGCGCACCGCGACGACCGGTGCCCGCTCCGACGGACGGGTCATGATCCGGCTCCTCTCAGCAGCCCGGTGAGGGCTTCGGTGTAGTCCTCGAACGCGCGTCGACCCTGCGGGGTGAGCGCGAGATAGGTGGCCGGCGTGCGGCCCTCGTGGGTCTTGGTGACCCGGACGTAGCCGGCGTCCTCGAGCTTGCGGAGGTGGGTGGACAGGTTGCCCGCCGTCATGTCGAGCAGCGTGCGCAGCTTGGGGAAGCTCAGCTCGTCGCCGGTGCCCAGGGCCGCGAGGGTCGCGACGACGCGCAGCCGCGCGGGCGCGTGGATGACCGGGTCGAGGGCGTCAGGCACGGCCTGCCTCCGCGTCCGCGCGGCGGCGCGACGTGCGCACGTGCTCGACGCCCGCCATCACGAGGAACCCGCCGCCTCCCGCGAGCGCCATCACGAGGTAGGTGCTGGGCAGACCGGCGAAGGTCGCGGCCGCGGCGACCAGCAGGATCCACGTGCCGAGGACGAAGAGGCTGCGGTCGCCGAACGCCGCGGCGCCGCCGAGGTACAGCAGCCCGACGACGAGGCACGCACCACCGTTGCTGGCGAGGCCCATGACCTTCCCGTCCGCCCCGGCGCGGGCGAGGCCGCCGAGGAAGACGCTGAGGGTGAGGAAGCCGAGCATCCAGGACCACCCGTACATCGCGCCGGTCCGGGCGGAGACGCCGCGCGTGCCTGCGGTGCGGCTGATGGTGTGGACCATGGTGAACACGACCGCGGCGGCGATGGCGACCGCGAACACCCAGAACGCCCACGCCTCGGGCTGGCCCTGGTCCCGCGCGCTGGACCACAGGACCAGGTAGCCGGCGAGCCAGGCGACGCCCCACGCGCCGTAGAGGGCGCGGCCGTCGGGCTCGAGGGCGGCGCGGGCGCGGTCCTGCTGCTGGCGGATGAGCCGCAGCGAGTCGGCGGCGCCGAGCCCGGCGCCGTCGCCCGGCCCGTCGGGGGTGCTGGTCATCTCAACCTCGCAGAGTAGTTTGTGCTGCAAACCTGTTTGCCGAGCATGGCACGGCGGGCATCGGCGCACAACCCCCTCGAAGCCCCCGGTCGTTGTGGGTACGAAAGTGGCTGGAATTCCCCGGGGAATTCCAGCC
>NZ_JBSHCR010000142.1:0-2893 GCF_053615895.1 Isoptericola sp. NPDC055881 | reverse complement strand
GCTGTGAGCGGGCGTCTGGCCCTGTCCGGACCCCCGAACGGGGCCAGACGCCCGCTCACAGCACCCCGCAGCAGCGAGAGGCACACGTGCACACCCTCGACGACTCCCTCGTGACGGCCACGCTCCAGGCCGCGATCGACGACGCCGGCGCGGCCGGCGGCGGCACCGTGGTGGTGCCTGCCGGGACCCACCGCACCGGGGCGCTGCGCCTGCGCTCCCGCGTGGAGCTGCACCTCGAGGCGGGCGCGGTGCTCCAGTTCGTGCCCGACCCGGCCCTGTACCCGCCGGTCGAGGCGCGCTGGGAGGGCGCGCCGGCCACGATCCACTCGCCGTGCCTGTACGCGGCGGGGGAGACGGACGTGGCGATCACGGGCTTCGGCACGATCGACGGCGGCGGCGGTCCGTGGTGGGACACGTTCCGGCACGACCGGGCCGGCCTCGCGCACCCGCGCCCCACCCTCGTCGGGCTGCACGACTGCGAGCGCGTCACCCTGCGCGACGTGCGCCTCACCAACTCCCCGAGCTGGACGGTGCACCCGCTGCGGTGCGACGGCGTGACGATCTCCGGCGTCGTCATCGTCAACCCCGCGGACTCGCCCAATACGGACGGCATCGACCCGGAGTCGAGCCGGAACGTGCGGATCAGCGACTGCCACATCGACGTCGGCGACGACTGCGTGGCCATCAAGGCGGGCACGGAGCACGACCCGCGGCGGGTGCCCTGCGAGAACATCACCATCACCGGCTGCACGATGGTGCACGGCCACGGCGGGGTCGTCATCGGCTCGGAGATGAGCGGTGGCGTGCGCGGTGTCGTGATCAGCAGCTGCGTCTTCGAGGGCACCGACCGCGGCATCCGCATCAAGTCGCGGCGCGGGCGGGGCGGCGTGGTCGAGGACGTGCGGGTGACGAACGTCGTGATGCGCGGCGTGATGTGCCCGTTCGTGATCAACCCCTTCTACTTCTGCGGTCCGGACGGCAAGGAGCCGCACGTCGCGGACCGGGACCCGCACCCCGTGGGCCCGTCCACCCCCGCCTTCCGGCGCATCCACCTGGCCCACGTCACGGCCCGCGACGTGCACGCGGCGGCCGGCTACCTCTACGGCCTGCCCGAGCAGCCGCTCACGGAGCTCACGCTCGACGACGTCACGGTGTCGTTCGCCGCCGACGCCGTGCCCGGGGTCCCGGCGATGGCGGACGGCGTCCCGGAGCTGCGCCGGGCAGGCCTCCACCTCGGCTTCGTCGCGGACGCGGACCTGTCGCGCGTGCGCGTGACGGGCTGCGAGGGGCCGGGCGTCGTGGTCGAGGGAAGCCCGGACCTGCGGCTCGAGGGGGTGCGGGTCGATGACGAGCCTCGCGGTGCGTGACGACGCGCCCCCGGTGCGCCGGCGGGCCGAGACGTGGCTCGCCGTCGTCGGCATGGTCGGCGCGGCGATCTTCCTCGGGGGGTTCGCGCTGGTGCTCAACCGGACCGACGAGCAGGCCTTCCTCGACACCCTGTACCCGGCGATGACGGACGCGGGCATCGACCTGGCGTCGTCGGACGCCTACGACGCCGCCCGGACGCTGGCCGCCTGGTTCAGCCTCACCCTCGTGGTGGTGCTGCTCGTGGCCGCCGCCGGGATCTACGTCGCGCACCGCCGTCCCGCGCGCCGGTCGACGGGGTGGTGGTTCCTCGCCGCCGGGCTCGCGTGCCTGTTCGGCAGCCAGCTCGTGCTGTACCCGATCGCCTTCCTGTTCTTCGTCGCCGCCGGGCTGTTCGCCCTGCGTCGCCCCCACCAGACCGCCGACCACCTGTCCGAGACCGGGAGCACCTCATGAGCAAGATCCTCGTCGCACCGCGCCCCGGTGGTGACCGCCGCACCGGCCGGACGGGCCGGCCCGGTGACCGGCCCGGTGATCAGGGCCGGATCCACCGGCCCACCACGGGCCAGCGCGTCTTCCGCGTGGTGAACGTCGTCGTCCTGTCCGCGTTCGCGCTGGTCTGCGTGCTGCCGTTCATCAACGTGCTCGGCAGCTCGCTGGCGACGCCGGGCGAGCTCGCGACCCGGCCGTTCGTCCTGATCCCGCACACGTTCTCGCTCGACGCCTACCGGTACATCCTGTCGACGTCGACGATCTTCCGGGCCATGGGCGTCTCGGTGTTCGTCACGGTGGTGGGCACGTTCGTGAGCCTGCTGCTCACGTCGCTGATGGCGTACGCGCTGTCGAAGCGCTACCTGCGGGGGCGCCGCGTCATCAACTTCCTCGTGGTGTTCACGATGCTGTTCAGCGGCGGGATGATCCCCACGTTCATCGTGGTCAACAGCCTGGGCCTCATCGACTCGCTGTGGTCGCTGATCCTCCCGGTGGCGATCAACGCCTTCAACTTCGTCATCATGCGGAGCTTCTTCCAGGGCATCCCGGACAGCCTGGAGGAGGCCGCACGCATCGACGGCTGCTCCGACCTGGGCGTGTTCCTGCGGATCGTGCTGCCGTTGTCGCTCGCGTCGATCGCGACGATCGGCCTCTTCTACGCGGTCTACTACTGGAACACGTACCAGAGCGCGATCCTCTACATCAACGACTCCACCAAGTGGCCGATCCAGGTGCTGCTGCGCCAGATCGTCATCGTGGCGAGCGGCATGAACGCGGACGAGAGCGCGGTGGACGTCGTCCCCCCGGCGCAGTCGGTGAAGATGGCCGTCATCTTCGTCGCGACGCTGCCGATGCTGATCGTCTACCCGTTCGTGCAGCGGTTCTTCGTCAAGGGCGCCCTGATCGGCTCGGTCAAGGGCTGACCTCCCACCCGAGCGTTGGGGGGGGGGGAATATGAGGGGACGGGAGAAGACCCCCAGACACCGAGAAAAGAACCCAAAAAACAACACGGCGGGGGAGGCGGCGGGGGGCGACA
>NZ_JBSHCR010000141.1:0-2901 GCF_053615895.1 Isoptericola sp. NPDC055881 | reverse complement strand
GCGGCGCTCGTCAAGTCCGGCGACGTGGCCAAGACCCCGGCAGGGATCGTCATCGCGGGCAAGGAGGTGTCGGCATGAGCAAGCAGACGATGGAGAGGGCCGCGCTGATCGCGGCCGGGCTCGTGATCGTGACCCTGACCGCCCTTGCCTTCTGGCTCAGTTACGCACACCTCGCCGAGGTGGCCGGCCAGCACGGCCTGGCAGGCTCCCCGATCCGCCAGTGGGCATGGCCCGCGACCCTCGACGCCTTCATCGTCGGCGGCGAACTGCTCATGCTGCGGGCCGGTCTCCAGGGCCGCACCGACTGGTGGGCGATCACCGCCACGGCGGCCGGGTCGATCGGCTCGATCGTCCTCAACGTCGCCGGAGTGGCCGGAGCGAGGGACGGTCAGCACGTGCCCTTCCTCGACTACGTGACCGCCGCTGTCCCCCCCACTGCCGCGCTGCTGGCGTTCGGCCTCCTCATGCGGCAGATCCACGGCCTCGTGGACGACGCCGCACCCGCCGTCGAGCCGGGCAGGGACACCGAGGTGTCCACAGTGGACGCCCCGGTGTCCCCCACCCCCCTGCCGGAGCCTGTGCCGGCCACCGCATCGCCGCAGGTCATCTGCGGGGCACACCTCGAAATCCCGCCTGTCCCCCCCCGCCCGAAGCTGAGCACCGAGGAAGCCCGCGCCGCGATCGAGCAGGCATGGCGGGACGGCCTGAGCGTCCGTGAGGCGGCCCGGGTGTCCACCCGCGCCCCCTCGCAGGTGCAGCGGGTGTACGCACGCCTCGACACCGAGAACGCCCCCGTCCACCCGCGACACGACGACGACCACATCGAGGGTCAGACCGAGATTGAGGTCCCGGCCGCCGCGTGACCGAGAGACGGTCAGGGGACACCTCCCCTGACCCTCTTGCGCAGGCTGACACATTGTGTCAGACTGACTCACGTCCGCCTGATCCACCCTCACCCGGCGGGGCGCCGCCACCACCAGGAGGAACCATGCACGAGACCCAGCTTGACGATGTGCCCGCCCGTATCACCGCGTCCGCCGCGCGGCTCGGCGGACCGGCCGCCA
The DNA here is from genome assembly GCF_053615895.1 of Isoptericola sp. NPDC055881. NCBI lineage: Bacteria > Bacillati > Actinomycetota > Actinomycetes > Micrococcales > Promicromonosporaceae > Isoptericola > Isoptericola sp. NPDC055881. The sequence goes on along the minus strand of NZ_JBSHCR010000141.1, from coordinate 1,837 downwards.
CCCCGGCCGAGAAGGCAGACGCAGCCGCTCTCCTGCGGGACCTGCTGGAGGCCGCTCGCAGCCACGGCGTCACCCTCGCGCACTTCGACGCCGTGGCCGACCTCCCGCAGGCGGCCCTGATGGTCATCCGCTCGGCCCGCGAGGAGGCGTGATGGCGACCCCGGCCGACATGTCTCACGCGATGCTGATCGCGATCCTCATGCACCACGGCGGCTCGCTCGACCTGCCCGCCGGCGCTTTCCAGAAGGACGCGCTCGGCGGCCTGGACGGCGCGTTCCACGCCGTGGCGATGGAGCCCCGCCTCGATGGCACGGTCCGCATCAGCGTCCAGCCCCGCCCCGCCGGGGACGTGGGAGGAATCACCACTATCTGACCGACACTCCGAGCCCCCGCGGGTCACCGGGCGGGGCGTCTCGCTCGTAAGGGATGATCACCCCTCAGAAATGGCAACGGCCCGGGCATCTCACCTCCCGGGCCGCCCGCCTCCGCAGGTGCCAAACCACCGAACGGAAACGTTGCTGTGACCAGAGTACGGAGCGAAGCGCCTCCTTCGCCACAGCGGCCCGCCCGCCGCACATGCCGCCGTAGCGGCTGCTCGAAGAAGTTCACCCCAAACCCCCGCACACCGGGCCAAACGTACTGCTCCCCGAACTGCCGGAAGCGCGCTTCCGAGGCGGACGCGGTTCGACCCCCGAAAACGGGGTCTGACCTGCAGAAAGACACCTCCCGAGGTGTCCGCTTCTTGGTAACTGACGAACAGAGTTGTCAGATCGCCGAAACCGCAGGTCAGAGCGGTGCGGTCGATGGGGCCACCGAGGGGGGTCCGGTCACGGTCGTCACCCCGGCTCTGCGGCGGTGGCGGCGCCGCCGGATCATGCAGGAGATCACCGCGATCGACCGGTGCCGGAAGTGCGCGCGCCGCGCCGTGGCGCCGGAGCTGGGCACGCTGACGGCCCGCACCGAGGACGGGAAGGCGTCCGGCCGCGGGGTCCAGCTCTGCGAGTCGATCTGGGCGTGCGCGGTGTGCGAGAGCGCCAAGCGCGCCGAGGACACCCACGAGCTGACCACGGCCGCTCTGCGGTGGCTGGCCCGTGGGGGGACTCTGGCGGCCGTGGTGCTGACCACCCGGCACACCCGTGCGGACGCACTGGACGACCTGGTCTGTGCCCTGTGGGGGACGCGGCAGCGCGTGGACGAGACGACGGGGGAGGTCACGCCGAGGGTCCCGGGCGCCTACCAGCGGCTCCTGACATCGCAGAGCTTCCGGCGCCACGTGGCCCCGGCGGTCGGCTACATCGGCATGGCGCGTAACCCGGAGATCACCCGCTCGCAGGCGGGCGGGTGGCACCCGCACCTGAACCTGCTGGTGTTCCTCGGTGGCCAGTTGGAGGGCACCCCGGCCAACGGCCAGCTGATCTACACGGATGAGGACGGCAACGGGTACTTCGAGCCGGGCGAGGGCCGGAGCTGCACGTTCGAGCCGCCCGCCGAGGACCTGGAGGCGTTCGAGGAGTGGATGCACGGCTTCTGGGCGGGGGCTCTGCGGTCGATCGACCCGACGTACGAGACGTCGACCGAGTGTGAGCGGGCCAACTGCAAGTGCGGCGGCAAGGGCCACGGTGTGCGCATCGACGTGATCCGGTCGCCCGATGACAAGGCGCTGATCGAGTACCTGACCAAGGTGGGCGGGGAGACGGCCAAGTCGGTCCAGGCCGACGTGGACGCGGCCAAGGGCGCGGCGGCCGAAGTCGCCCACTCGACGGCCAAGGGCGCCAAGGGCACCCGGTCGATGACCGCCTTTCAGTTCCTTGACCGGCTGTGGGCGATCGAGCGCGAC
>NZ_JBSHCR010000140.1:0-2940 GCF_053615895.1 Isoptericola sp. NPDC055881 | reverse complement strand
GGCGCCGGTAGCCTGGCGCCCGTGCGCCTCGCCACCTGGAACGTCAACTCCGTCCGTGCCCGCGTCGACCGCGTGATCGCCTTCCTCGAACGGTCGGGCACGGACGTGCTGGCGATCCAGGAGACGAAGTGCCGGGACGAGCAGTTCCCGCACGCGGCGTTCGAGGCCGCGGGATACGAGGTCGCGCACACCGGCCACTCCGCGTGGAACGGCGTCGCGATCGCGTCCCGGGTCGGGATCGACGACGTCTCGACGTCCTTCCCCGGGCAGCCCGGGTTCGCCAAGCCCGCCGCGCCGGTGCGCGACGCCGACGCGCCCGCCGAGGCTCCGGACCCCACGCCCGACGAGGCTGCCATCCTGCTCGACGTGCCGGCGCCGGTCGAGGCACGAGCCCTCGGCGCCACCTGCGGCGGCGTGCGGGTGTGGTCGCTGTACGTGCCGCACGGCCGCGCGATCGGCGACCCGCACTACGCCTACAAGCTCGCCTGGCTGGGCGCGCTGCGCGACACCGCCGCCGGCTGGCTGTCCGCCGACCCCGGGGCCCAGGTGGCGCTGGTCGGCGACTGGAACGTCATCCCGCTCGACACCGACGTCTACGACCCGTCCGTGTTCGCGGGGCACACGCACGTCACCCCGGCGGAGCGGGAGGCCTTCGCGGCGTTCACCGGCGCTGGGTACACGGAGGTGACGCGCGAGCACCTGCCGGCCGAGCACACGTACACCTACTGGGACTACCAGCAGCTCGCGTTCCCCCGGAACAAGGGCCTGCGCATCGACTTCGCGTACGCCTCCCCCGCCGTCCGGGACCGCGTCACCGGCGTGGTCGTCGACCGGGACGAGCGCAAGGGCAAGGGCGCCAGCGACCACGTCCCGGTGATCCTCGACCTCGCCGACCCCGCCTGACGGGCAGGAGCGCACCATGACCACGGACCCGCCCGTCCCCGGCGAGCCCCGGGCGACCGGCCGCGACGGCACGCCGCCCGACGAGCCGGTCTTCGCGGCGCCCACGCCGCCCGGCGCGCTGCCCGCCGAGGGCCTGGCCGAGCTGCACCTGCCGGCGACGCCGACCACGCCGGGCCCGACGACGGCGCCCGACGGCACGTCGCCGGGCCGGCGGCCAGGCAGCGGGCGGGCGCGGCGCGGTGTCCTGTGGGCCGGTGCGGCGGTGGCGGTGCTCGCCGTCGTGGGCGGCGGCGTCGCGCTCGGCGTCACGAGCGCGCGACACCGTGCCTGGGAGCCGCTGCCCGCCGCCGTCACGCAGCCGGTGGAGGCGAACGCCGTGCAGCTGGTGCTCGGCTCGTGCCTGCGCGAGCTGCCGACCGGTGACGTGGGCCGGGTGACCGTGGTGCCCTGCAGCGACGAGCACGCCGCGCAGGTGGTCGGCCGCACGGACTCTGCTCCGGGCGCCGTCTGGCCCGGGCCCGACGCTCTGGGTCGGCGTGCGTCCGCGGTGTGCGGCGCGCAGCAGCTCGGAGGCACCGGGCGGGAGGTCGAGGGCGTGCGGTTCGTGGTGCTGACCCCGTCCGAGGCGGGCTGGACCTCCGGCGACCGCGCGAGCCTGTGCCTGGCGGTGACGCCCGCACCCGCGAGCGACGACCTGCTCGGCTGATCGAGACGTCTCGCCGGTCGGTCCCGATTTCCTACTGTGACCTTTGCCACATCTGACACGGCAGTGGCGGTCCGGAATCGGAGACAGTGCCCGACTTTGTCCTGGGCCGATTCCTGACACCGTTGCCCTGGCCACACGCTCAGGTCGTTACCAGAACGTGACCACAGAGCGTCGGGCAGGTTAGCGTCCTTCGACCGCACCTTCTCCAGGTGTCGGCCGACCGGGACGCAGCCGAGTGCTGCCGGCGTCACGGTGACCACGAAACTCACGGCAGCAGCGGGAGACCCACTTCCGGCCGGCCGCCCGGACGCGCACCGCTCCGGACGCTCCCGGCCTTGGGGTTTAGTCACCGACAGGTGGCGGGCCAACGATCTCGGCCTCACCCGACAGCTCATCTCGCAGGCTGGAGGTCATGCCCATGCCTACGTCCCTCGATTCCGCGCGCCCCGGCACCGCCGCCGTGGCGGCACACCGACCGCGTCGCGCGCTCGTCGCCCTCGGCCTCGCGGCCGCCCTCACCGGCGGCACCTTCGTCGCCACCGCACCCCACGCGTCCGCCGCGACCACGGCCACCACCGTGCAGACCGCGACCACGAAGACCAAGCCTCACACCGTCTTCGCGGCGTCCAAGCACACGATGGTCAAGAACTCCGGCAAGCACCGCCCGTCGTACTCGATGAAGGCCACGAAGGCCGGCAAGGCGATCTCGGGCCGCGCGAAGCTCGTCGTCAACGGCAAGGTCTCCTCGACCAAGCGGCTCAAGGCCGGCAAGGCCACGTTCAAGCCGGTCTGGGAGCAGTACCGCGTCGGCAAGAACCGGGTCCGGATCGTCGTCGACCCGACGTCGACCACGCTCGCCACCAAGGCCTCGCGCACCATCAGCGTCACCGCCAAGAACCCGGGCACGCGCGGCCAGAAGATCGTCCGCATCGCGAAGGCCCAGGTCGGGGACCGCTACTCGTACGGCTCGAGCGGCCCGAACTCGTTCGACTGCTCCGGCCTCACGCGGTACGTCTACAAGAAGGCCACGGGCAAGTCCCTGCCGCGGTCGTCGTCGGCGCAGAAGGCGTCCGGCAAGGTCGTCTCGCGCAAGAACGCGCGCCCCGGCGACATCATCTGGACCCCCGGCCACGTCTCGATCTACATCGGCAAGGGCCAGCAGGTCGAGGCCGCCCGTCCCGGCGTCGGCGTCGTGAAGCGCCACATCTGGCAGGACAGCCCGCGGTTCATCCGCATCTGACCGATGCCGAGGTAGCACCCGAGCTGCCGAGGTAGCACCCGAACCGCCGAGGTAGTCGGAAGGGGCGGCCCGCACAGGATGCGGGCCGCCC
>NZ_JBSHCR010000139.1:0-3047 GCF_053615895.1 Isoptericola sp. NPDC055881 | reverse complement strand
GTTTGGCCCCGTCTCGGTCACGAGACGGGGCCAAACGCCCGCTCACAACACCGGCGGACCGACCTCCGTGAAGGAAGCAACGATGCCCCTCGTCGCCGGCGTGGACACGTCCACGCAGTCCTGCAAGATCGTCGTGCGCGACGCCGAGACGGGCCGCCTGGTCCGCTCCGGCACCGCGAAGCACCCCGACGGCACGTCGGTCGACCCGCAGCACTGGTGGGACGCGTTCCTGGCCGCCGCACGCGAGGCGGGCGGCCTCGACGACGTCGCCGCGGTCGCGGTCGGCGGTCAGCAGCACGGCCTCGTCGCCCTCGACGCCGACGGTCGCGTCGTCCGCGACGCGCTCCTGTGGAACGACACCCGGTCCGCTTCCGCGGCCGAGGACCTCGTCCGCGAGCTCGGCGACGGCGACCGCGACGCCGGTGCGCAGGCCTGGGCCGACGCCGTCGGCTCGGTGCTCGTCGCCTCCCTCACCGTCACCAAGCTGCGCTGGCTGCGCGACGCCGAGCCCGAGAACGCGGCGCGCGTCGCCGCCGTCGCGCTCCCCCACGACTGGCTGACCTGGCGCATCGCCGGCTACGGGCCCGAGGGCGAGTCGCCGCTCGGCCCGCAGCTCGACGCCCTCGTCACCGACCGGTCCGACGCGTCGGGCACCGGCTACTACGACGCCGACGCGGACGGCGGCGCCGGCACCTACCGCCGCGACCTGCTCGCGCTCGCCCTCGGTCGTGACGACGTCACGCTCCCCCGCGTGCTCGGCCCGGCGGAGTCCGGCGGCGTCGCGCACGCCACGGTCGCGGGGGCCGACGTCGAAGGTGGGGCACTCCTCGGTCCCGGCGCCGGCGACAACGCGGCCGCAGCGCTCGCGCTCGGGATGACGCCCGGCGACATCGCGATCTCGATCGGCACGTCGGGCGTCGTCTCCGCGGTGGCGCCGGCGCGCACCGCCGACGGCTCCGGCGCGATCAACGGGTTCGCCGACGCCACCGGGAACGCCCTCATGCTCGCCGTCACGCTCAACGCGGCCCGCGTGCTCGACGCCGCCCGGGCCGTGCTCGACGTCGACGTCCACGAGCTCGCCGACCTCGCGCTCGCCGCCCCCGCCGGTGCCGACGGCCTCGTCCTCGTCCCCTACCTGGAGGGCGAGCGCACCCCCAACCGCCCCGACGCGACCGGCACCCTGCACGGCGTCCGCCTCGCGACCTCCACCCGCGCGCACCTGGCGCGCGCCTACGTCGAGGGGATGCTCTGCGGCCTCGCCGACGGCCTCGACGCCCTGCGCGCCCAGGGAGTGCCGGTCGAGCGCGTCATGCTCATCGGCGGGGCGGCCCAGTCGCCCGCCGTGCAGCAGGTGGCCACGCAGGTCCTCGGCCTCGCCGTCGGCGTCCCCGAGCCGGGCGAGTACGTGGCCGACGGCGCGGCCCGGCAGGCGGCGTGGACGCTCGCGGCCGCGACCGACGCGGACGCCGCACCCCCCGCGTGGTCGACGACGATCGCCGTCACGCTCGACCCCGACCCCCGGCCCGTGGTCCGCGCGCAGTACGCCGCCGTGCGCGACCTGGTCTGAGCCCGTGCCGACCACCGGTCGCGCTCCTGCGGCGGACCCTGTCCTGACCACAGGGCTCGCGACCGTCGTCGCGCGCTCCCGCGAGCTGGACGTCGCCCTGCACACGGTGGACGTCCGGGCGGGTGGCGAGCGGCTGCTCGCCGCGGCGTGCGCACCCCTGGGCCACGACGTGCCGCAGCGCATGTACTCCGTGTCGAAGACGGTGACGGCGCTGGCCGTCGGCCTGCTCGCCGCGGAGGGTGCGCTGAGCCTCGACGACCCCGTGGTGCGACACTTCCCGGACGTGCTCGCGGCGACCGGCCCGGCGCACCCGTGGCTGGAGGCCACGACGCTGCGGGACATGCTCGCCATGCGCGGCCCGCACCGCAGCACGACGTACAAGGTGCGGGAGGGCGGCTGGCTCGAGTCGTACTTCCGCGTGCCGCCCACCCATCCGCCGGGTGCGCTGTTCACCTACGACACCAGCGCCGCGTACACGCTGGCCGCGCTGGTGGAGCGGACCGCGGGCACGTCGCTGGCGGAGTACCTGCGCCCGCGGCTGCTCGACCCGCTGGGCATCAGCCCGGGCCTGCGGTTCCTGCCCGGCCCGGACGGCTACAGCCACGGCGGCTCCGGGCTCGTCTGCACCCCGGACGACCTGTCCCGGCTCGCCGGCCTGCTCCTGGACGGCGGCGTGCACGACGGCGTCCCGCTGCTCCCGGCGGAGTTCCTCGCCGCCGCGACGACGCCACGCTCGGACCCGGCGACCCAGACCTGGGGCGGACCGTTCCGCGCCGCGTACGGCTACCAGGTCTGGCTGCCGCCGCAGGGCGGCTGGCTGATGTTCGGCCTCGGCGGCCAGATCGTCCACGGCGACCCGGCGACCGGGGTGAGCGTGGTCGTGACGGCCGACGCCCAGGCCGCCGGCGCCGGGGACCAGAAGCTCCTCGACCTCGTGCTGGACCACCTCGTCGCGCCCGCGCGGGCCGTGGCGACCTCCGCGCCGCGGGCGGTCGACGACGTCGCGGGCGGCGACGTCGCGGGCCTGGCGTGGCCGGCGCCCCGCGACCACCCCGAGCACGCCCGCTCGCTCGTCGGGCGCTGGACGACGCTGACACCGGGCGCCGGTCCGGCCGCGCTCACGCTCGACCTGACCGCCACGGCGGACGGCACCACCGGCACGGTGGCCTCGGACGACGGCTGGTCGGTCCGCGTGGACACGTCCGCCCCGGTGCGCACGCGCGTCGCCGACCAGCCCGCGGTCGTGACCGCCGGATGGTCGGGAACCGGCACGCTCGACGTGCGCTGCGGCACCCACGGGGACGAGCTCGCCACGCTGCGCCTGCGTCTCGTGCACCTCGACGACGGCACCCTCGCCGTCCAGTCGCAAGGCTTCGGCGAGACGCTCGACCCGCGCTGGACGTTCCACGCGGCCTTCGCCCCCGCCCCCTGAGTGTTGTGGGTACGAAAAGGGCGGGAATCCGGGCTCGGATTCCCGCCC
>NZ_JBSHCR010000138.1:0-3192 GCF_053615895.1 Isoptericola sp. NPDC055881 | reverse complement strand
GGCGAGAATTCGCGCCCGAATTCTCGCCGTTTTCGTACCCACAGCGTGGGGCGGGGCTCAGCGGAAGCGTTGCGCCGCCAGCGGTGCGGCCTCCGCGAGGCCGCGCACGGCGGGGTGGACGTCGTCGTCCGCGCCGGCGGCGAGCACGTCGCTCATCGGACCGGACGCGACGAACGTGCCGTCCGCGAGCACGTGCACGGTGGGGCAGAGGCGGCCGACCAGCTCCACGTCGTGCGAGACCAGGAGCACCGCGGTGCCCTCGGCACGGGTCGCCTCGGTGAGACGGCGCACGATCTCGCCGCGCATGGCGGGGTCGACGGCGGTGAGCGGCTCGTCGAGCAGCATCGCGTCCGGCCGGGTCGCGAGCGCCAGCGCCAGCGCGAGGCGCTGCTTCTCGCCGCCCGAGAGGGAGTGGATGGTGCGCCGGGCGAACTGCGGCTCGAGCGCGACGTCGTCGAGCAGCTCGGCCACCGTGCGGCCGCTCGCGCGCCCGGCCTTGCGGGCATCGGTCAGCGCGCCGGAGACGGCGCGGTCCACCGTCCACCGCGGGTCGACGTCGAGCCCGTTCTGCGCCACCGTGCGCACGGCGGCGCGGAACCGCTTCTTGTCCCGACGCCCCAGCTTGGAGACGGTGCGGCCCTGGAAGGTCACGTGACCCTCGCGGATGCGCAGCTGGCCCAGCAGCGCCTGCACCAGGGTCGACTTCCCGGCGCCCGACTCGCCCACCACGCCCACCGGCTCGCTCCCCGGCAGCAGCGCCAGGTCGATGCCCTCCAGGATCGCCGGCCCGCCGTACCCGACCACCAGGCCGGTCGCGCGCAGGATCGGGGTGGGGGAGGTGGTGCTCATGAGGTCGCCTTCTGCTTCACGTGGCGCGCCCGGACGGGCGCTGCCGGTACGTCCGACGAACGAAGGTACCGCGCGGTTCCCGCCCCGTCCGCCCTGCCCGGTGCGCGGACGGCAGGCATACTGCCCAGATGGCGATGGAGCGGGAGGCGGTGGCGCACTGGGTCGCCGCGTACGAGCGGGCCTGGCGCGACGCCGACGCGGACGCCGTCGCGCAGCTCTTCACGCCCGAGGCGCGGTATGCGCGATCGCCCTACGACCTGGAGGTGCTGGTCGGGCACGACGCGATCCGCGAGTTCTGGACCGTCGACGAGGATGCCACCTTCACGATGACGGCCGCGCTGCTCGCCGTCGAGGACGACGTCGCCGTCGTCCGGCTCGAGGTGCGGTACACCGCGCCGCGGGAGCAGGAGTACCGCGACCTGTGGGTGCTGCGCTTCGCCCCCGACGGCCGCGTGTCCGACTTCGAGGAGTGGGCGTACTGGCCGGGGCGCACGTGGACCGCGGCCTCCTGAGTCAGGCGGCGTCCTGAGTCAGGCGCCGTTCGTCTCCCAGTAGTCCAGCTCGACCCGCCACGGCGCGGGCAGGACGGCGGCGAGCGCGTCGCGCAGCGCCTCGCCCTCGGCGCGGTGCGCGGCGGCCACGCGGAGGTCGTCCCAGCCGTGCAGATAGTGGTAGTGCTCGTTGAAGACGTCCGCCCAGGCGCGCAGGCGGACCGCGAGCGCGTCGTCCACGGCCTCCTCGACGGCAGCGTTGCGGGCGGGGTCGGTCTTGGGCCAGATCGGCCAGTCGACCGAGTAGTCATTCATGAGTCGGACGCGGTGAGGGTCCGGCGGAGGCGGGTCGGTCGTGTCCCCCGACCGGCGTCGTGGAACGAAGACCTCTCCGGACTGGGGCGCGTACGCGTACCAGTCGAAGGAGAGGCCGTCGTCCCCGGACCGGGTCACGACCGCGCGCCGCCGCGGGCGTCCATGCGGGCCAGGAGCTTGGGGAAGACGTCGCCCAGCCGCAGGCCGTCGTGCTCGAACTCGTTGGTCACCCAGGCGCGGGCGTTGCCGACGTGCGCCGCGGTGTCGAGCGAGAGGTCCCCGTCGACGAACATGTCGTCGTGGTAGACGGCCGCCTCGAGCGGCACCTCGTTGCGGGCGAGGACGTCGAGGTCGTACAGGTCGTCCCAGCCGTCGCGGGCGGCGAGGGCCACGGCCGCCGGGCGGAACGGGCGCAGCGCGGCGACCTGCTCGAACATCCAGGGGTAGATCATCTCGCCGGTGAACAGCAGCGGGCGGGCGTCCGTGCCGAACGCCGGGTCCTCCTCGCGGACGCGCTGCGCGGCCCAGGCGGGGGCCCCGGTGCCGGACTGCGCGTAGATCGACTCGTGCAGGACGGCGTACATCGGGTTGGTGGCGAAGCCGGTGGCGGCCTCGACCTCGGCCAGGAACGTGTCGGTCAGCTCGTCGGACCCGTCGTCGAACGCCTCGTCGACGATCCAGTGCACCCGCTCGAAGCCGGGGCCCATGCCGAACGCCATACCGAGCGTCTGGAACCGCTCGACCGTGAGCAGGTCCCCGCCGGGCAGGCGCACGTCGCCCGCAGCGAGCCGGTCGGCGATCCGCGCGACGAGGTCGACGTCGTCGGGGTACCGCTCGCGGTACAGCGCGTTCTTGGCGACGACGCGCGGCTGGGTGCGCCGGTAGACGTCCTCGGCGCTCGCGGTCAGGCCCGCGAGGCCGCCGGTGACGTACGACGCCGCGACACCCTCGGGCGCGCGGGACAGGTAGGTGAGGGTGAGGAACCCGCCGTACGACTGGCCGAGCGTGGACCAGCGCCGCCCGCCGTACACGGTGCGGCGCACGTGCTCGGCGTCGTCGACGATCGCGTCGGCGCGGAAGTGGGAGAGGTGCTCGGCCTGCGCCTCGGCGGAGCCGAGCGCGGTGAGCGCGGCCGCGCGCACCGCCGTCGAGCGGCCGGTGCCGCGCTGGTCCAGCAGCACCACGCGGAACCGCTTGAGCGCGTCGCCCACCCAGCCGTCCGGGCCGGTGGGGCGCGGACCCTTCCCGCCGGGGCCGCCCTGCAGGAACACCAGCAGCGGCAGGTCGTCGCCCCGGCGCGTGGGGTCCACGAGCTCCCGCACGAACAGCGAGATCGTGCGACCGTCGTCGGGCCGCGACCAGTCCAGCGGCACCGTGAGGGTGCGGTCGGTGACGTGGACGCCGGGAATCGTGTACGCGCGGGTGACGGTGCTGCTCACCCCGCCACCCTACGGGCAGGACGGCGCAGAGCGGCGGGGACGAACGTCGTGCGGGCGGTCGTAGGTGTTCCCGAAGTGGAGGGCGCCCTGGCGCCCTG
>NZ_JBSHCR010000137.1:0-3225 GCF_053615895.1 Isoptericola sp. NPDC055881 | reverse complement strand
GACTTGATCCTCACACCGCCAGGTTGAGGATCAAGTCAGCACGCTCGTTGCGTTCGGCGGGTCAGCCCAGCAGAGGAGGGGAACCCGCTCCGGTCCCGGCGAGGACGCCCTCGACGGTTTCGCGCAGCACGTCGCCCTGGTCGTGCTCGGGCGCCCAGTGCAGCAGCTCCCGGGCCCGTGACGCGTCGAGGACGACGTCCGCGCGCGCCATGTCGTACCAGCCGACGTCGATCGGGGCGAGGTGCAGCCGGGAGGCCACGGACAGGCCGGTCCGGGCCGCGGTGGAGGAGACCGCGACCTTGCGTCCGCCCGCGAGGAGGTCGGCGAGGTCGTCGCCGGTCAGCCAGCCCTCGGGCGCGAGGTTGAACGGCCCCGGGTGCCGGCCGACGACGACCGCCCGGTACGCGTCGGCCGCGTCGTCGGTGTGCATGACCTGCAGGCGCAGGCCGTCGGGCGCGGGGACGACAGGCAGCAGCGCCCCCTCGGGGGCGCGCTTGGCGGCGAGGCGCAACGCGCGGGTCCCGAGCGCGCCGAGGAAGTAGCGCGCCAGCTCGGCGCCGGCCTCCCGCTGCAGCATCAGCGCCGGGCGCACCCGCGTCACGACGAGGCTCGGGTGGGTCTCGGCGGCTTGGTCGAGCATGCGCTCGGCGGCGACCTTCTGCACGGAGTAGGACGACGTCGGCACGCCGCGCCGCGGCCATTCCTCGTCGACGGGGCTGCCGTCCGCGGGGCCGGGGGCGTACACGCCGGAGGTGGAGCCGAGCACGAGCTGCGGCACGCCGCCGCGCACGACGGCGTCGACGACGGCTTGCGTCCCGCCGAGGTTGAGGCGCCGGGCCCGGGCGGAGTTCCGGGCCGACGGGGGCGCCCAGGCCAGGTGGATGACGGCGTCCGCGCCGAGGAAGGCACGGTCCAGCCCGCGGACGACGGCGTCCTGGGTGTCGGTGAGGTCGACCCGGACCCACTCGGCGGCGGAGTGCGGGAACGTCACGGTGCTGCTGCCGTCGGCGCGGGGCACGCGCCGGGCGACCCCCACGATCGACGTGACGGCGGGCTCTCGCACCAGTGCTCGCAGCACGGCAGTCCCGACGTTCCCGCTGGCTCCCACGACGACGACGCGCACGGTCCGACCGTATCCGCGCCTGCGGCGGGGCGCTCGTGCAGGCCGGACGCCCGGCTGGCTGCGTACGCGACACACATCTGTGTATAGCCAACGCGGCGTGTATGCCATACGCTCGTGTACGGCATACACGACGAGCTGGAGGGAACGGCCATGAACGACCCCATGATCGAGGTGCGGGGGCTGCGCAAGTCCTACGGACGCACCGCCGTCCTGCGCGGCGTCGACCTCAGCGTCCGGCGCGGCGAGATCTTCGCCCTGCTCGGCCCGAACGGCGCCGGCAAGACCACCACCGTCAACATCCTCACCACGCTGGTCCAGCCCGACGGGGGCACGGCCACGATCGCCGGGGCCGACGTCGTGCGGCAGGCCGCCGCGGTGCGCCGCAGCATCGCGCTGACCGGCCAGTATGCGTCGGTCGACGAGTTCCAGACCGGCGAGGAGAACCTCGTCATGATGGCGGACCTCGCCCACCTGCCGAAGCGCGCCGTGCGGCGCCGGGCCCAGGAGCTCCTCGAGCGCTTCGACCTCGCCGACGCGGCGGGCCGGAAGGTCGGCACCTACTCGGGCGGCATGCGCCGCCGCCTCGACCTGGCCATCAGCCTCGTCGCCGACCCGGCCGTCCTCGTGCTCGACGAGCCCACGACCGGCCTCGACCCGGCGTCACGCTCCCAGCTCTGGGACGTGGTGCGAGGGCTCGCGGCCGACGGCACCACCATCCTGCTCACCACCCAGTACCTCGAGGAAGCCGACCGCCTCGCCGACACCATCGCCGTCCTGTCCGACGGGCAGATCGCCGCCCGCGGCACCGCCACCGAGCTCAAGTCGCTCGTGGCCGGCGACCACGTCCGCGTGTCCTTCGAGGACGCCGACAGCCTCGCCGCGGCCCGCGGCCTCGACCTGCTCGCCGGCGCCGAGGAGGACGCCAAGGAGCTCGCGCTCAGCTTCCCCGCAGCCGAGCCCGTCCGCGCCATCCGCGACGTCCTCGAGCGCGCCGAGGCACGCGGCCTCGCCGTCGCCGGCGTGAGCGTGGTCAAGCCGACGCTCGACGACGTCTTCCTCGCCCTGACCGGGAGCGGTGCCGCCCGCCGCGCTCCCGGGAGCACCGTCCCCGACCACCCTGCCACCGAGCGCCCCGCCACCGACCGTCCCGCCCCCGAGGAGGCTCTGCGATGAGCACCACCACCCTGGCCCCGCGCCCCGCGCCGGCCCCGCCCCGCGCGACCTCCGGGCGCGCGCCCCTGCGCGACGTCGCCACCATGGCGCGCCGCGAGGCACGGCGGTCCCTGCGGTCCGTCGACGGGCTCATCACCGCCTTCGTGCTGCCGGTGATGATCATGCTCGTCTTCGTCGTCATCTTCGGCGGCGCCATCGAGCAGGACGGGCAGTACATCGACTACGTCGTGCCCGGCGCGCTCATCATGTGCCTGGGTTTCGGCTCGGCGACGACGGCCGTCGCGGTGGCGCAGGACATGACCTCGGGCACGATCGACCGCTTCAAGACGCTCCCGATCTTCGGGCCCTCGGCGCTGTGGGGGCACGTGGTCGCGAGCGTGGTGCGCAACCTGGCGTCCGCGGTGGTCGTGCTGCTGGTCGCCGTCGCCCTCGGGTTCCGGCCCGGCGCCGGGGTGGGCGACTGGCTCGGCTTCGTGGGCCTCGCCGTGCTCGCGGTGCTGACGTTCACGTGGCTCAGCGCCGCCCTCGGCCTGGTGCTGAGCGTCGACGCGTCGCAGTCGGTGAACTTCATCTTCCTGTTCGTGCCGTACCTCAGCTCCGGATTCGTGCCGGTCGACACCATGCCCGACTGGCTGCACGGGTTCGCCGAGCACCAGCCGTTCACGCCGATCATCGAGTCGGTGCGCGGCCTGCTGTCGGGGACCCCGGACGGCGGCACGGTGCTGGTGGCCTGCGCCTGGCTGGTCGGGTTCCTCGCGCTCAGCGTCGCCGTGGGCAGCGTCCTGTACCGGCGTCGTACCGCTCGCTGACCCCGGGTGACGGCTGTGAGCGGGCGTCTGGCCCTGTCTGGACCCCCCCAAAGGGGCCCACCCCCCCGCCCCCCGTTTGCGGGGGGGGGGGGCCCGGCGGGGGGTTTTGGGAGAAGAAGG
>NZ_JBSHCR010000136.1:0-3689 GCF_053615895.1 Isoptericola sp. NPDC055881 | reverse complement strand
CGAAAACGGCGAGAATTCGGGCGCGAATTCTCGCCGTTTTCGTACCCACAGCGGTCAGTCGGCGGGGGCGTGCCGCTGGAGGAAGGCGAAGACGTCCGTGTCGTCGACGCCGGGGAACGCGCCGCGCGGCAGGGCGGCGAGCACCTGCTGGTGCATGCGGGCGCTCGGCCACGCGACGCCGTCCCAGCGCCGGGCCAGGTCGGCCGGCGGACGCTGGCAGCACGCCGGGTCAGGGCACGTGGAGGCGTGGCGCACCTGCGTGTCCCGCCCGCGGAACCACTTGGCGTGCGCGTACGGCACGCCCACGGTGATGGAGAACTGCCGTCCGTCCGCGCCCGTGCCGGTCTGCACCGAGTCCCAGAAGGTGCCCGCCGGGGTGTCGGTGTACTGGTATGACTCGGTCGCGCGGTCACGACGTGTGAACGCCTCGCGGCCGGCCCACCAGCGGCACACGAGCTGCCCCTCGATCGCGCCCGTGACGTCCTGCGGCAGCGGCAGCCCGTCGTTGGCATAGCCGCGGAACAGGGCGCCGTCGTCGCCCACCCGCAGGAAGTGCAGCGGGATGCCGAGGTGCACGGTGGCGAGGTTGGTCAGGCGCATGGCCGCGGCCTCGTGCGTGACGCCGAACGCGTCGCGGAAGTCCTCGACCGCCAGGTCCTTCTCACGCTTGCGCCGCTGCAGGAACTCGACGGCCACGGACTGCGGGATGAGACAGCACGCCGCGAAGTACGTGATCTCCACCCGCTGGCGCAGGAACTCCGCGTAGCTGCGGGGGCGGTCGTGACCCAGCACGCGGTGCGCGATCGCCTGGAGCGCCAGGGACCGCAGGCCGTGCCCGCCGGGGATCGACGCGGGCGGCAGGTAGATGCGGCCGTTCTCCAGGTCCGTCACCGAGCGCGCCGACCTCGGCAGGTCGTCCACGTGCAGCAGCGTCAGGCCGAGCTGCTCGGCCATGCGCGCGACGGTGCGGTGCGTCAGCGCACCCGCCCCGGCGTACCCGGCGCGCTTGGTCAGCTCCTCGCCGAGAGCCTCGATGTGGGGGTAGTGGTTGTCGCGCTCCTGCCGCTCGTGCCGGAGCTCGGTGTTCGCGCGCCGCGCCTCCTCCGGGGTGGCGATGGCCTCCTCCTCGCGGCGCGACAGCTCCGAGTGCAGGCCGACGAGCTGCTCCAGCACCGGCATGGGGAGCTTCTGGCTCGGCTTCACCGACGGCAGGCCGAGCGCGCCGAACAGCGGCCCGCGCTGCGCGCGCTCGAGGGCGATCTCCAGCTCGGCCCGGCGCGACGGCGGCTCGTCGGCGAGCAGGTCGGGGACGGCGACGTCGAGCGCGTCCGCCAGCGACCGGAGCAACGACAGCCGGGGCTCGCGCCGCCCGTTCTCGACGAGGGACAGCAGGCTGGGCGCCGAACCCACCTGCTCCCCCAGCGCCTCGAGCGTCAGGCCGCGCGACGTCCGCGCGTGCCGGATGCGCCGGCCGAGCGTGATGAGGTCCGGAGACTCGGCCGCGGGACCGTCTTTCGCCACCATGGTTTGACTCTATGTGAAGATCCGTGATTTTTCACGGCCGATGGGCTGGAAAGTCGGTCCGGCGACGCGAGACGCTGGAGGTAGCCCCGGGGAGCACCTGCCGCTCCCTGCCGACGGACGGAGCATCCGATGACCTTCACCGCGAACCCTCGCCGCACGCGGCTCGCGATCGCCGAGCTCGCCCCCGACGTCCTGGTCCCTGGGGAGCAGGCGGGCGCGGCGACGGCGCCAGGTTCGACGACGGGCACGACGCAGGCCACCTCGTCCTCGCGGGACGCGCGCGCCTGGGTGCGTGAGGTGGCCGCGCTGACGGAGCCCGCGCAGGTCGTCTGGTGCGACGGGTCCGCCGCGGAGAAGCAGCGCCTGCTCGACGAGATGGTGTCGGCGGGGACGTTGATCCGCCTGGCCGATGACAAGCGCCCGAACTCCTACCTCGCGCGCTCGCACCCGTCGGACGTGGCGCGCGTCGAGTCCCGCACCTTCATCTGCTCGGAGCGCGCGGAGGACGCCGGCCCGACCAACAACTGGCGTGCGCCGGCCGAGATGCGCGCCGAGCTCGCCGACGTCTTCGCCGGCTCGATGCGCGGCCGCACCATGTACGTGGTGCCGTTCTCCATGGGCCCGGTCGGCGGGCCGATCTCGCAGGTGGGGATCGAGATCACGGACTCGCCCTACGTCGTGGTGTCGATGCACGTGATGACCCGCGTCTCCACCGCCGTCCTGGACCTCATCGAGGGCGGGCAGCAGTGGGTCCCGGCCGTGCACTCGGTCGGCGCGCCCCTCAGCGACGGCGACCAGGACGTGCCGTGGCCGTGCAACGACACGAAGTACATCGTCCACTACCCCGAGACGCGCGAGATCTGGTCGTACGGCTCGGGCTACGGCGGCAACGCGCTGCTGGGCAAGAAGTGCTTCGCGCTGCGCATCGCGTCGGCGATGGCGCGCGAGGAGGGCTGGCTCGCCGAGCACATGCTCCTCGTGCGGGTCACGTCCCCGGAGCAGCGCCAGTACCACCTGGCCGCCGCGTTCCCCAGCGCCTGCGGCAAGACCAACCTCGCCATGCTGCGTCCCTCCATCCCCGGCTGGACGGTCGAGACCCTGGGCGACGACATCGTGTGGATGCGCCCCGGACCCGACGGCCGCCTGCGCGCGATCAACCCGGAGGCCGGCTTCTTCGGCGTCGCGCCCGGCACCGGCGTCGAGACCAACCCGACGGCGATCGACACCCTCACCCACGACGTGATCTTCACCAACGTGGCGCTGACCGACGACGGCGACGTGTGGTGGGAGGGCCTCACTCCCGAGGCGCCGGCGCACCTCGTGGACTGGCAGGGCAACGACTGGACGCCGGACGCCGAGACCCCGGCCGCGCACCCGAACTCCCGCTTCACCGTGGCGGCAGCCCAGTGCCCGTCGATCGCCGACGTCTGGGAGGACCCGGCGGGCGTGCCCGTGGACGCGATCGTCTTCGGCGGCCGGCGCGCCACGAACGTGCCGCTCGTGACCCAGGCGACGAGCTGGGACCACGGCGTCTTCATGGGCGCGACCATCAGCTCCGAGCGCACGGCGGCGGCCGAGGGCACGGTCGGCGAGCTGCGCCGCGACCCCTTCGCGATGATGCCGTTCTGCGGCTACAACATGGCCGACCACTGGGCGCACTGGCTGCGCGTGGGCAAGGGGCTCGACGCCGACAAGCGGCCCAAGGTGTTCCAGGTCAACTGGTTCCGCAAGGGTGCGGACGGGCGCTTCCTGTGGCCCGGGTTCGGCGAGAACTCGCGCGTCGTCGAGTGGATCGTCACCCAGCTCGATCGCTCGCGAGGGCTGCGCACCGACGCCGGTGCCGTGCACTCCCCCGTCGGGCTGCTGCCCGCGCCCGGCGCGCTCAGCACCGACGGCCTCGACCTGTCCGACGACGACGTCACCGCGCTCTTCGACGTCCCTGCCGAGGCGTGGCTCGCCGAGACCTCGCTGACCGCCGAGTTCTTCGACACCTTCGGCGACCGGGTGCCGGAGCAGCTCTGGGCGCAGCTCTCCCTGCTGCGCGAGCGGCTCGGCGCCGGCGCCTGACAGCCCACCGACCCGGGCGCCGAACAGGTGGTTGTTCACGTTCTTTGAGTGGGTGGAGGACAGAAAAACACCAACAACGGCGGGGGCGCCACCGGGCA
>NZ_JBSHCR010000135.1:0-3902 GCF_053615895.1 Isoptericola sp. NPDC055881 | reverse complement strand
GTAAGCCAGTATACACTCCGCTAGCGCTACGTGACTGGTTCAGGGCTGCGCCCCGAAACCCGCCAAAAGCCTGACGCGCCTGCGGCTTGTCCAACCCCGCGCCGACCGGGAAAGGCTTTCCCGCCCGTCCCGGCGTTATCAGGAGACCGGTTTGTCAGAGAAACGGAACAAGATGCTCACCATGTGGGTGACGGAGGACGAGCACCGGCGGCTGCTCGAACGCTGTGACGGCAGGCAGCTGGCGGCGTGGATGCGGCAGACCTGTCTTGATGAAAAGCCTGCGCGTACCGGAAAGCTACCCTCGATCTCGCCGGCGCTGCTGCGCCAGCTTGCCGGCATGGGCAACAACCTGAACCAGATAGCCCGCCGCGTTAACGCCGGCGGCGGTACCGGCCATGACAGGGTGCAGATTGTGGCGGCGCTGATGGCAATCGATGCCGGCCTTGAGCAGCTGCGGCACGCCGTTCTTGAGAAAGGAACGGACGATGATCATTAAATTTCATCCGCGCGGTCGCGGCGGTGGCGCCGGGCCGGTGGACTATTTGCTGGGTAAAGACCGGCAGCGTGAAGGCGCCACCGTCCTGCAGGGCAAGCCGGAAGAAGTCCGGGAGCTGATTGATGTGTCGCCTTACGTGAAGAAATACACCTCCGGCGTACTGTCGTTTGCGGAGGCAGATCTGCCTCCCGGCCAGCGGGAAAAACTGATGGCCAGCTTCGAGCGTGTTCTGATGCCCGGCCTCGATAAAGATCAGTACAGCATTCTGTGGGTGGAGCACGCGGACAAGGGGCGTCTGGAGCTGAACTTTCTGATCCCCAATACCGAGCTGCTGACCGGCAGGCGGCTCCAGCCGTACTACGACCGCGCCGACCGGCCGCGCATCGATGCCTGGCAGACGGTGGTCAACGGCCGGCTGGGGCTGCACGACCCGAACGCGCCGGAAAACCGGCGGGCGCTGGTCACGCCGTCCGCGCTGCCGGAAGCGAAGCAGGAAGCTGCCCAGGCGATTACGCGCGGCCTGCTTGCCCTTGCCTCATCCGGGGAGCTGAAAACCCGTCAGGACGTCACTGAGGCGCTGGAAAGCGCAGGTTTTGAGGTGGTGCGCAGCACGAAAAGCAGCATCAGCATTGCCGACCCGGACGGGGGGCGAAACATCCGACTGAAGGGAGCCATCTATGAGCAGTCTTTTAACGCTGGCGAAGGACTTGGAGCAGAAATCGAAAGCGCAGCAGCAGAGTACCGGCGAGATGCTGAAAGCCGCATTCAGCGAGCACGAGCAGTCTGTCAGAGCGGAACTGAGCGCAAGCGCGAGGAGAATCAGCGACGCCATCAGCGCCCACGAACAGAGTATGAGCGAGGCGATGGAGAAAAACCGGCGGAGCGTGCTGCTGACAGCCGGGAGGGCATGGCTCACCATCCTGATGGTGTCAGCGCTGCTGATCGCCACGAGCGGGAGCATTCTGTGGTGGCAGGGGCAGCAGATAACCGACAATTACACACATCTTCGTCAGCAGGAAGATACCCTGGCGAAAATGACTGCCCGGACGTGGGGAGTGCGCTATCAGGAGAGCAGCGACGGCCGGAGGTTCCTTATCCTGCCGCCGGGGATGCAAGCCGAAGCCATCCCCTACGACGGGACGACCTGGATCCGCCTGAAACAGGAGTAGCGGAAAATGACAGAGCTGGAAAAGCAGTTGCTGACCGCATTAGAGCAGCTACATCAGGACTACTCGCAAAGGCTGGACGAATGGGAGAGCGCCTTCGCGGAATGGCAGAAGATGTCTGGGCTTATGCAACGGGAGAACGCGGTGCTGAACGAGCGCGTGTCGGACTTGAGCACGCAGGTGCTGAGTTTAAGCGAGCAGCTGCGCCGCTTGTCCGGGAACTGAATGCCACCGAGTTCCGGCAGGGGGAGAATGAGTATCAGAAAACACTGGAGCTGGAGCGCCAGCCGCAGAAAACCTACAAAGGACCGACGCTGGGCTGACGGATGCCGGCCCGTGATAAACCCCAAGAAGGGGTCGTTTGCGGGAGAGGGCGAAATCCTACGCTAAGGCTTTGGCCAACGATATTCTCCGGTAAGATTGATGTGTTCCCAGGGGATAGGAGAAGTCGCTTGATATCTAGTATGACGTCTGTCGCACCTGCTTGATCGCGGCCGCGATAGCTAGATCGCGTTGCTCCTCTTCTCCATCCGCGTTCCAAGCTGCGGAAAGGCACCCATAAGCGTACGCCTGGTCGAGCAGGCGACGCGGATCGACGTCCAGCGCACGAGAGAATGCGTCCGCCATCTGTGCAATGCGTCTAGGATCGAGACAAAGGTCGTCTCTGTCAGCCGGATCGTAGAACATATTGGCGGCGCCAAAGCCCACTTCACCGACCAGACCGACGGGATCTATCACCAGCCAGCCGCGACTGGAGAACATGATGTTTTCATGATGCAGATCGCCATGTAGCCCACGCAGTTCCGAGGCATTGCTCATCATTTGATCGGCTATAATCGCCGCGTGGACGTAGTCAGTTTGACAACCTGCGTTTTGATCATCGCGCGCCCGCTGAAACAAAGCTGCAAAGCGATCCCGGATCGGGAGAAGGGCAGAAGGCAGGGGTTCCTCAGATGCGGCATACAGCTTCGCCATTAGTTCCGCTGCAATTTCGGTCGCCTGGTAGTCGCCGTGCTCGGCAACGATGTGAGAGAGCATTCGCTCCCCGGCATATTCGAGCAACATCAGATTGTTCTCACGACCGAGCAACCGGACTGCTCCCCTCCCATTGCGCCATACCAGATAGTCGGCCCCGCGCAGTTCATCAGCAATGTCTTCTATAGGTTTCAATCCCTTGACGATTGCAGGAGTCCCGTCTGGCAATGAAACTTTCCAAACGAGGCTGGAAAAGGTGTCCGCAATGAGAACAGGTTGCGAAACGTGCCAATGAGCAGGAAAAACAGGCGGCATGAACATCAACCCCAAGTCAGAGGGTCCAATCGCAGATAGAAGGCAAGGCGTTCGCGGTCGGGGGCTTCGATCCCCAATACATTGAATAGGACAGCGAAGGCGCGCTCTGCTTCATCTGGCGCTGCCCAGTTCTCTTCGGCGTTAGCAATCATGAGTGCCAAATCGGCATAGCGATCTGCTGTTCCGAGCCGCCCAAGGTCGATCAGACCCGTGCATTGAAGAGTTTTAGGGTCCACCATGAAGTTCGGCATGCAGGGATCACCATGGCAAACAACCATATCGGTGCGCTCTTGGTCGAGCCGCACCGGTAGCTCTCGTTCGACACGAGCCAAAAGATCGAGCTGCGGCGTACTCTTGTCCTCGTCCGGTAAGAAGTCGGGATTGACGGCATTGCGGGACACCACATCAACGGCGCGTCCGAACATTCGCGACAGCCTGCGCTCAAACGGACATTGATCAACCGATAGGCTGTGAACAGCGCCAAGTTGCTGCCCCATTGACGGCCACGCTTTGAGCAAATCCGCTCCAGACAGATCAGCCGCCGGTACTCCCGGAATTGCCGTTATCACCAAGCATGCACCCTCCTGTTCCTCCTGCCAGTTGATCACCTCGGGGCAAGCCACACCTCGACCTTTGAGCCAAATGAGGCGGTCACGCTCTCCAGCGAGCTCACCGCGGCGGGAAGCAGGTGCGATTTTCGCGAAGGCATGCCCGTCACCACGTCGAAAAACAAAATCACCAGATTCTCCGCCTCTGACAGGCAACCAGTCAGAATGCGATTCACCAAAAAAAATATTAGTTCGATTCAATGGAGGTTCCTTCAGTTTTCTGATGAAGCGCGGAGGTGGCTCAACCTGCGAAAAGAAACGAGTTGCTACGTAAGTCCGAGAACATGCTTTCCATGGTCTCTGAGCTCGCCTTTGGGACCGACATATCGGTAGAGAGTGACG
>NZ_JBSHCR010000134.1:0-4202 GCF_053615895.1 Isoptericola sp. NPDC055881 | reverse complement strand
GAGAATTCGCGACCGAATTCTCGCCGTTGTCGTACCCACAGCACTCAGGGGGCGGGCCGGGTGGCGACGAGGACCGTGCCCCCGGTTGCGTCGTCGGCGTCCGGGTCGTCGTCCGTGACGACCGCCGGACTCAGCCCGTGCGACTCGACGAGCGTCGTCGCGCCGGCGACCTGGTCGGTGCCGACCTCGAACAGCAGCGCCCCGCCCGGCGCGAGCCAGCCCGGAGCGGCGGCCACGACGCGCCGCAGGACGTCGAGCCCGTCGGCCCCGCCGTCGAGCGCGACGGCAGGTTCGTGGTCGCGGGCCTCGGGCGGCATGGTCGCGATCGCGGCGGTCGGGACGTACGGCGCGTTGCACAGCAGCAGGTCGACGCGGCCGCGCAGGATCGCGGGGACGGCGGCGAGCAGGTCTCCCTCGTGCACGACGGCGCCGAGCGGCTCCAGGTTGCGCCGGGCGTGCACGACGGCGGCGGGCTCGACGTCGCTCGCGTGCAGCACCGGCGCCGCGCCCGCCGCGTGCAGGCCGAGCAGCACCGCCCCGCCGACGGCCCCGCAGCCGCAGCACAGGTCCACGACCGTGCCCGGGGCCGGGAGCGTCAGCGCGGCGGCCACCATCAGCTCGGTGCGCCGCCGCGGCACGAAGACGCCGGGTCCCACCGACCAGCGACGGCCGGCGAACGCGACCCAGCCCAGCACGTGCTCCAGCGGCTCGCCGGCCACCCGTCGCCCGACGAGCTCGTCAAGCACGCGTCGATCGATCGGAGCGGCAGTTCCAGTGCCGGTCGGCAGTTCGTACTGCCGACCAGGACGGAAAGTGCCGCGCTGACCGGGAGCAGCGGAGCCGGCGGCCTCGAGCAGCAGGGCCGCCTCGTCCTCGGCGAACACGCAGCCGGCGGCCCGCAGCCGGGCGACGACGGCAGCGGTCGTCGGGTCGTCCGGCGCCGGGGCCGGCCGCGTCATCGGCCCGCCGGAGCGGCGACGAGGCCGGTGGTGCGGGAGGGGGCCGCCAGGTCGACGCTCGCCGCGGCGAGCCCGGCGCGGGCGTCGGCGACGGTGCTCGGGTCGGCGGCGAGCGAGAGCAGGCGGTCGACGTCGAACCGGTCGGCGTCCTGCGCGACGAACGACGCCGGCCCGCTCCACGAGCCCTGCCAGCGGGCGACGCCCGCACGCACCGCGGCCTCGCGGACCGCGAGGGCCAGCACCTGGCGCAGCACGTCGTCCACGACGCCCGGGTCGTCCGACGGCGCGTCGGGCGCGACGGCGTGGACGAGCTCCTGTGCGCGGCCGTCCTGGACCAGATCGAGGATCGTGCCGGGGCCGCCCGCCGGGACCTGCGCCACCCGCGCGGCGGTCGCGTAGAGCGCCTCGGCGTCCGCGCGCGTCGTCGCGGCCATGAACGCGGGCACGAGCGCGTCCCAGTCGAGCTGCACGCGGTCGTCGAACGCCACGACGCGCCCGGCGAGCTGCGCCGCCAGCTCGTCGAACCGCGGGACCAGCGCGGACGCCGGGCGGTCGTCGGTGGGCGCGGTGGCGTCGTCGGGCACGCTCTCCATGGCGGCGAGGCGGCGGTCGACCGGCGGGTGCGAGTCCCACGGCGACCGCGCCGCCGGCGGCTCCTGGCCCCGGAGGCGGGCGAGCTCGTCCGTTCGGGCCGCGAGCAGCCGGGCGAAGCCGCCGAAGAACCCGCCGGGCGTCGTCGCATACCCGGACGACCAGGCCGGCGCCAGGTAGCGCTCCTCGTAGAACGACCAGGCCGCGCCGAGGACGGGCGCCTCGCGCAGCGCGTCCTGCGCGACCCGCCGTCCCGCGACCTGGACGGAGAGGCGGTCGGCCTCGAGCTCCTGCGCGCGGCTCACCGCGGCCGAGACCGCCAGGTACGCCTTGGCGTACTGGCGCAGCAGCCACCCGACGACGTTGCCCTCGAGGCGAGTGACGGTCTCGCTCACCACGACCCGGCCGCGGTACGCGACCGGCGCGAGGCGGGTGTGCGCGTTCGAGTAGTGACCCATCTCGTGCCCGAGGACGGAGCGCAGCTGGCCGACGGTGAGCCCCTGCAGGAGGGGGACGCCCACCACGAGGCGGCGTCGTCCGCCGACGAGCCCCAGCAGGCGCGACTCCTCGCTCACGGCCGCGTTGACGTCCGGCGCCAGCACGATCGTGTCCGGGGCGCGCGTCCCCGCCACGTCGGCGAGCTCGCGGACCAGGGCCCACAGCTCGGGGGCGGACTCGGGGGCGACGACCACGTCGTCCGCGTCGACCTTGCCGGCGGCACGCTCCGAGCGCGCGACCCGTGCCAGCGCCGTCACGATGCCCGCGGCCACGACGACCGTGAGGAGGCCGAACTTGAGCGCCGCGGCGCCCGAGTGGTGCTGGACGGCGAGCACGGCGACCGCCCCGCACCCGACGAGCAGCGCCAGCGCGAGCACGAAGAAGCCGACGAGCATGAGCACGGACACGAGGGCGCGGAACGCCGTGGGCATCGGGTCTCCCGAGAGGTTGGGGCGGGCAACGTCGTCCGCGTCGACACGGACGATAGCGACCCGGCACCCCCCGGCACCAGGGAGATCCGGCACTACGCCTGGCACGCCCGGCCCGGCCCTGAGGGCCGGGCCGGGCGACCCGTCAGGGGTAGAGGCCGCGGATGCGGTGGGCCTCGGCGGTGCGCTGCACGCCGATGACGAGCGCGGCGTCGCGCAACGACAGGCCCTCCTGCTTCGCCAGCGCGGCGACGTCGCCGAACGACGACGTCATGCGGTGCTCGAGCTTGTCGGCGATCTCCTGCTCGGACCACCAGTACGTCTGGTTGGCCTGCACCCACTCGAAGTAGGACACGACGACGCCGCCGGCGTTGGCGAGCACGTCCGGCACGACGGTGACGCCCTTCGCGGCGAGCACGCGGTCGCCCTCGGTGGTGGTGGGGCCGTTCGCGCCCTCGACCACCCAGCGCGCGCGGACGGTCGAGGCGGTGTCGCCGTCGAGCACGCCCTCGACGGCGGCGGGGACGAGGACGTCGACCTCGAGGGCGAGGAGGTCGTCGTTGGACAGCGGGTCGCCGCCGTCGAACCCGACGACGGAACCGGTGGCGGCGACGTGCGAGAACAGGCGGTCCATCTCCAGGCCCGCGTCGTTGCGGACGCCGCCGTACTGGTCGCTGACGGCGACGACGGTGGCGCCGCGCGCGGCGAAGATCGCGGCGGCGTGCGAGCCCACCTTGCCGAAGCCCTGCACGGCGACGGTCACGTCGTGGAGCGGGACGCCGGCCTCGCCGAGCGCGGCGGCGGTCACGTGCACGATGCCGGCGCTGGTGGCGGTGCCGCGCCCGCGGGAGCCGCCCATGGCCAGCGGCTTGCCGGTGACGACGGCGGGGATCGTGTACCCGCGGTTCACCGAGTAGGTGTCCATGACCCATGCCATGGTCTGCTCGTCGGTGCCCATGTCGGGTGCCATGATGTCGGTGTCCGGCCCGATCATCGGCATGATCTCGGACGTGTACCGGCGGGTGACGCGCTCCAGCTCGGCCGTCGAGTACCCGCGCGGGTCGATGGCGATGCCGCCCTTGGCTCCGCCGTACGGCAGGTCGACGATGGCGCACTTCCACGTCATCCACATCGCGAGCGCGCGCACCTCGTCGATGTCGACGCCCGGCGCGTAGCGCAGCCCGCCCTTGCCGGGGCCGCGGGTGATGTTGTGCTGCACGCGGAAGCCGTGGAACAGGACGGTCTCGCCGTCGTCGCGCCGCAGCGGCACGGCCACGTGGATCTCCCGGCGGGGGGTGGCGAGCATCCGGTGCTGGCCCTCGTCGTAGCCGAGGACGGACACGGCGCTGGCGAGCTGGCTGTGCGCGGTGACCAGGGGCGAGGTCGCCCGGCCGGTGGTGGCGGGGGCGGCCGGGTCGACCGGGGTGGCCGTCGAAGCGGCCTGGGCGTCGGGCAGGGGTGTCGAGGTCATCGACGTCGTCGTCGTCACGGGTCCTCCAGGACACGGTGCCGGTGGCCCGGGGTCGGGGTCCGGCTGGGGTGGCGCGGCCCGGGATGGTGGGCCTCGGCGCCCACCGTAACCCCTGCGGCGGCGGCCTCCGCGGGCGAAACGTGCGCCGTGGCGGAGCCGTGTCGCACCCCTGACCAGGCGTTGACCCGCGCCTGACCGACCCGGGCAACGTGCGTGCTGACTTGATCCTCAAACCAGGGGTTTGAGGATCAAGTC
>NZ_JBSHCR010000133.1:0-4235 GCF_053615895.1 Isoptericola sp. NPDC055881 | reverse complement strand
GGCCGCAGCGACTCGCTGCGGCCCGCCCCTTCGTCGTCCCCGCCGGAGGACCCGGCGGGCCGGCTCACCCGAAGCGGCCGGACACGTAGTCCTCGGTGGCCTGCTCGGTCGGCGTCGAGAAGATCGTGGACGTCTCGTTCATCTCGATCAGGCGGCCCGGCTTGCCGGTCCCCGCGATGTTGAAGAACGCCGTCCGGTCGCTGACGCGCGCCGCCTGCTGCATGTTGTGGGTCACGATGACGATCGTGTAGTCCTGCTTCAGCTCACCGATGAGGTCCTCGATCGCCAGCGTGGAGATCGGGTCGAGGGCCGAGCACGGCTCGTCCATCAGCAGGACCTGCGGCTTCACCGCGATCGCGCGGGCGATGCACAGGCGCTGCTGCTGGCCGCCGGACAGGCCCGACCCCGGGCGGTCGAGGCGGTCCTTGACCTCGTTCCACAGGTTCGCGCCGCGCAGCGACGACTCGACGATCTCCTCGGCGGCCGCCTTGCCGATGCGGCGGTTGTTGAGGCGCACCCCGGCCAGCACGTTGTCCCGGATCGACATCGTCGGGAACGGGTTGGGCCGCTGGAAGACCATGCCGACGTTGCGGCGCACGGCCACGGGGTCGATGTCGTCCCCGTACAGGTCGACGCCCTCCATCTCGACCGTGCCCTCCACGCGGGCGCCCGGGATCACCTCGTGCATCCGGTTGAGCGTGCGCAGGAGCGTCGACTTGCCGCACCCGGACGGGCCGATGAACGCCGTCACCGACTTCGGGTCGATCGTCATCGACACGTCCTGCACGGCGAGGAAGTCGCCGTAGTAGATGTTGAGGTCCTTCACGTCGATGCGCTGTGCCATCGTCTGTCTCTTTCTGGTGGGCTGCGGCGGGCGGCGGCTGCGGGTCAGCGCAGCTTCGGGGAGAACCAGCGGTTCACCAGCCGGCCGATGAGGTTGAGGGCGAGCACCAGGACGATCAGCACGAGGGCGGCGCCCCACGCGTTCTGGATCGCGATGTCGGGCACGCAGGTGGCCGACGCGCCACCCGGGCACGTCGCGAGGCCCTGGCTGTACTGGCGGTAGGCGAAGACCGGCAGCGTCATCATGCGGCCCTCGAAGGGGTCGAAGTTGATCGAGTCGGTCACGCCGACCGTCACGAGCAGGGGCGCCGTCTCGCCGATGACGCGGGCGATCGACAGCAGGATGCCCGTGGTGAGGCCCGCCACCGAGGTGCGCAGCACGACCTTGACGATCGTCAGCCACTTCGGCACGCCCAGGGCGTAGGACGCCTCGCGCAGCTCGTGCGGCACGAGCTTGAGCATCTCCTCGCAGGACCGGACCACCACGGGGATCATCAGCACCGACAGCGCGACGGCGCCGATGACGCCCATCCGCACCCCCGGACCCAGGACCAGGGTGAACAGGGAGACCGCGAAGAGACCCGCCACGATCGAGGGGATGCCCGTCATGACGTCGATGAAGAACGTCACCGAGCGCGCCAGGGCCCCCTTGCCGTACTCCACGAGGTAGATCGCGGTCAGCAGGCCGATCGGGACCGAGATCACCGTGGCCAGGGCCGTGATGATCAGCGTGCCCACGATGGCGTGGTAGATGCCGCCGCTCGGGTCGCCGCCGAAGATGTTGCGCATCGACAGGGTCAGGAAGTCCATGCTGATGCGGCCGACGCCGTTGCTCAGCACCGTCCAGATCAGCGACACGAGCGGGGCCATCGCCACGACGAACGCGCCCCAGATCAGCACCGTCATGGTGCGGTCCTTACGGCGCCGGGCGCCGTCCGCACCGGTCAGCGCGGCCCGCGTGCGCACGGTCGCGTCGGTGGGGTCCACGGTGGTCGTGCTCATCAGTTGGCCCCCGAGAATTCCTTGCGCCGCGCCACGATCGCGCGCGCGCCCATGTTGACGGCCAGCGTGATGACGAACAGCACGAGGCCGGTGGCGATCAGGGTGTTCACCGCGAGGCCGCTCGCCTCCGGGAAGTCGAGCGCGATGTAGGCGGCGATGGTCTGCTGCTGCGCGCTGTCGAGGATCCGGAACGAGTACAAGAACCCGGGCGACAGGATCATCAGCACCGCCATCGTCTCGCCGAGGGCGCGGCCCAGGCCGAGCATCGCGGCCGAGATCACGCCCGACCGGCCGAACGGCAGCACCGCGGTGCGGACCATCTCCCAGCGCGTCGCGCCGAGGGCGAGGGCCGCCTCCTCGTGCAGCTTCGGCGTCTGCAGGAAGACCTCGCGGGCGACGGCGGTGATGATCGGCAGGATCATCACCGCGAGGACGACGGCGACGGTGGCCAGCACGCGGGAGGTGGGCGACACCGGGCCGGCGAACAGCGGGAACCAGCCGAGCACCGAGCTGAGCCACTCCCACAGCGGCAGGGCCGCCGGGCCGAGCACGAAGATGCCCCACAGGCCGTAGATGACCGACGGGACCGCGGCGAGCAGGTCCACCAGGTACCCGAGCACCTGGGAGAGCCGCGGCGGGGCGTAGTGCGAGATGAACAGCGCGATCCCCATCGCGACCGGGGTCGCGAGCGCGAGGGCGAGGGCCGCCGCGAGCAGCGTGCCGAACACCAGCGGCCCGACGTACTCGAGCAGCGACGTGTCGTCCGGGTACCGCGGCACCGAGGCGGCCAGCTCGTCCGAGCCGGCCGTCAGGGCGGGCCACGCCTGCTGCAGCAGGAAGACGGCGACGGCGGCCAGCACCGCCAGGATGAGGACGCCCGCGCCGACCGCGATCCAGCGGAAGGCCCGGTTGAAGCCGCGGTCGGTCGTGCGGCGTCGGCGTCGTGGTCGACCCGGTACCCGCTCGGCGGGCGGGCTGACGGTGGTGGTCACTCGTGCTCCTCGTTCCCCTGCTGTGGTTGATGCTGCCGCCGGCCGAGCCCGGGGGGCTCGACCGGCGGCGGGCTCGACCGGCCGTGCGCGCCGGGTCAGGCGGCCTTGATGGCCTCGATCGACGGCAGGACCGCGTCACGGATGTCCGAGGACAGCGGGGCGGAGCCCGCCGCGTCGGCGGCGACCTTCTGGCCGTCCTCGCTCACGAGGTAGGAGAGGTAGCCCTTGACCAGGTCCGCCTGCGCCTGGTCGGCGTAGGTGCCGCAGGCCAGCAGGTAGGAGACCAGGACGACCGGGTAGGCGCCCGGGACGTCGCGCTTGAGCTCGATCGAGTACACGCCGTCGGCGGTGCCCGTGGCCCGCGGCGACTGGGCGACGACCTCGGAGGCCGCCTCGGCGCTGTAGGGGACGAACTCGTCGCCCACGCCGACCGCCACGGTGCCGAGGCCGGAGACCTGGGAGGCGTCGGCGTAGGTGATGGTGCCCTCGCCGGACTGCGCGGCCGAGACCACGCCGGAGGTGCCCTGCGCGGACTCCTGGCCCTCGATCGGCCACACGCCGTCGGGCTCGTGGTCCCACGCCTGCGGGGCGGACTCGGCCAGGTAGGCCTGGAAGTTCTCGGTGGTGCCCGAGTCGTCCGACCGGTGCACCACGGTGATCGCGGTGTCCGGCAGGTCGGCGTCGGGGTTGTCGGCGGCGATCGCGTCGTCGTTCCAGGCCTTGATCTTGCCCGAGAAGATGTTCGCGATGACCTCGGGCTTGAGGTTCAGCGAGTCGATGCCGGGCAGGTTGAAGGCCACGGCGATCGGGCTCACGTAGCCCGGGAACTCGATGACGCCGCCGTCGCCGCACTGGGCCTCGGCCGCCGACATCTCGTCGTCGTCCAGGGCTGCGTCGGAGCCGGCGAAGGCGTACGAGCCGTCGGTGAAGCCGGTGCGGCCACCGCCCGAGCCCACCGGGTCGTAGTTGACGGTGACGTCCGGGTTGGCCGTCTGGAAGCCGGCACGCCACGCCTCCTGGGCGGACTCCTGCGAGGAGGCACCGCCACCGCTGAGCTCACCGGAGAGGGTCGAGGTGCCCTCCGTCGAGCCGTCGGTGGACGCCGCACCCGGCGTCGCCGGGTCCGAGCCGCACGCGGCGAGGGTCAGGGCAAGCGCGCCGACCGCGACGGCGGATCCAGCACGGGTGAATCGGCTGAGCTTCACGTCTCGTTCCATCCTGTTCACACGGAGTGGCACCGGCGGAGTACCGGCGTTCGTCGGGAACGCTAGGCAGGCAAGGTGGCCCGGGACCCAGGAGCAGGTGAACGAGGGGTGAACAGTGCGGGGCGGCTGGTCACCAGGGCGCCCGACACCAGCGCCGAACAGGCGGTTGCGCACGTTCTGAGCGTTCAGAACG
>NZ_JBSHCR010000132.1:0-4618 GCF_053615895.1 Isoptericola sp. NPDC055881 | reverse complement strand
GTGCTGACTTGATCCTCAACCTGGCGGTGTGAGGATCAAGTCAGCACGCTCGTTGCCTGGGTCGGGTCAGGTCAGGGCAGCTCCGGCAGGTCGAGGAGCGCCACGCCCGACCCCGTGGGGACGTACCCGTACACGAGGACGCGCGAGCCGTGGACGGCGAACGAGTCCGACGGGAAGAACGTGCGCTGGTCCACCATGTGGCCGACGTCGAAGAGCTTCCCGTCCGCGTCCCACACCACCGGCGTCGTGTCCTCGGGCGTGGGCTGGGCGCTGCCGAGCACCAGGCCCTCGTCCGTGATCGCCGTCGCGGTCCCGTCGAATCCGAGGTCCGGCAGGCGCCGCATGCCGTCCTTCGCCGTCCAGACGAACGCGTCGTCCCCGGACCGCCCCACGACGACGCCCGCCGCGTTGATGCCCTGCGCGACCGCGTCGCCCATCCGCGGGAGGAGGCCCAGGTCCTCGACCTGCCCGGCCGGCGTCCAGCGCACCGCGTGCGCCATGCCGTCGAGCACCGACGTCCCGACGACGAAGCCCGCGTCGTTGATGGCGAGCGCCTTCGTGCCGCTCGGGTCGTCGCCCAGGTGCGGGAGCATCCGGAAGCCCGCGCCGTCCGTCCAGACCCACGGGTCCGCGTACCGGTGCGCCTTGCCGTCGACCATCACGTCCTGGACCGACGTGCCGACCACCTGGACGCCATGGGTGTCCGTCGCGTCGTTGAGCGCGAACGCGTAGGTGGAGTCGTAGTCCCGCGTGCCCGGCACGCCGAGGTCGACCAGCGTGCCGTCCGCGCGCCAGAGCGCACCGACGACGTCGCCGGACTTCCGCAGCACCTGCCCGGCGGCGTCGCCCGCCTCGTTGATGCCGTAGGCGGACCCCATGCGGCCGTCCGGCCCGACGTCGAGGGGCGTGAAGCCGCCGCCGGCCGTCCACAGGCCGGGGGTGGTGAGCCCCTTGACCTGGTCGTCGCCGGCGACGACGCCGGAGCCGTTCATGTCCGCGCCGACGAACGGCTGGTCGGTGGCGACCACGTCGGCCTGCGGGGTGCGGACCGCCGCGACCCGGACCTGCGCGTCGCCGACGACGCCGCCCTCGGCGTTCACCAGGGGCACGGTGCCCACCAGCGCACGGGTACCGAACGGGTGGGCCACCGCCGTGACGTCGACGTCGAGGCCGAGCGTGGCCCAGGGGGCCAGCTCGTGGGCCGCGTCGTCGGTCGCGGTGACGGTGCCGAGCGACGGGGAGAAGAACTTCTCCACGTAGTCGAACTCCACCTGACCGCCGGGGACCGAGGTGCCGGAGACCACCACGATGTACGTGCCCGGCGCCGGGTCGCGCACCGTGAGCCGCTCGGGCACCGCGCCGACCTCCTGGCCGCGGGCCACGACCTGACCGCTGGCGAGGTGCACCAGCAGCACGTCGAGGTCCGCGTCGGCCAGGGGCGTGAGGGTGAGGTCGAGCAGGGTGGCGTCGCGCGGGACGTCGACCCGGTTCTGCTCGACGCCGCCCTGGACGATCTGCCCGCGGAGCTTGACCGTGCGACCGAGCGCACCGGCGGCGGGGTGGACGTCGACCGTGCCCCACGTGTTCGTCGCGGCCAGCTGCACGCGCTGCGGGGTCTGCACGTCGAGCGTGTCGAGCGAGACCTCGGCGGGCGTGAACGAGACGCCCTCGAGGGCGGCACGCACGCGGTAGCCCGGCGTGGCGGCCGGGGCGACGCGCGACGCCTCCACGACCAGCTCCCAGACCCCGGCCCGCGGCCGCTCGTACGAGTGCGTCGACGGGTCGCACGTGGCGGTCGCCGTGTAGCAGGCGGACGGCGCGTCGACGGGCAGGCCGACCGGGTCGAACGCCCGCACCCGGACGCCCGGGGCGGGGGTGCCGTCCGCGCCGGCGAGCGAGACCTGCAGGTTCTGCACGCCCTCGGGCACGGCGACGAAGACGGACTCGGCGCCGCCGCGCGGCACCGTCCCCGTCGCGGTCACGGTGCGGGCCGGCGCGGCGGCGACGTCCGTCGCGACGACGGTGAGCGGCACGACGTGGTCGACGCCGGGCGTGCTCGGGTCGTCGACCCGCAGCAGCGCCGAGTGCAGGCCGGCGGTACGCGGGTGCGCCTGCACCTGGATCGTCGTGGCGTCGCCGCGGCCGAGCCGCACCTGCCGGGGCACGTCGAACGTGCCGTCGTCGCCGACGAGCGTGAGCCGGTGCAGCTGCGACGCCGCGGACCCGGTCGTGCGCGTCACCTGCACGTCGTACGACGTGCGGTCGCCGGGGGCGAGGCCGCCGTCGCCGGGCAGGCAGCGGTCGTGCACGCCCGCGCCGACGCCCGGCGTGGCCAGGGCCGCCGACAGCGCGGTGCACACCGGCGCCGTGACCGTGTAGGCGGCGCGCTCGGGACGCGCGGCGCCGTCGACGAGCAGCTGCCGCCACGCGGCGGGCACGTCCACGACGCCCGCGCCCTGGGCGGCCACCTGGACGCCGTCGATCAGCCGGGCGGTGTCCGTCACGGCGCTCCGCACGCCCGCCGCGGTGACGGCGGTGCCGCGGGCCTTCGCCGCGGAGCGCAGCAGCGCCACGTCGCCCGCGACCTGCGGCGACGCCATCGACGTGCCGTTGAGCATCCCGTACCCGGCGGGCAGGTCGTACCCGGTCTCGGGCACCGCCTCCCCGTCGAGCCACGTGGGGATCGCGGAGACGGCGGCACCAGGTGCGCTCACCGTCGGCTTGAGCGAGCCGTCCTCCGACGGGCCGCGCGCCGAGAACGGGAACAGGGCCAGGTCGGTGGGGACGCGGGAGCCGTAGTCCGCGAACCAGGTGTCGTCGCTGACGGACGCCGCCACGCTGATGACGCCGTCCCCCGTGGACGGCGGCGAGACCGTGTTCAGGCCGGGGCCGTCGTTGCCCGCCGCGGCGACGATGTCGACGTCGTACGTGTCGACCAGCTGGTCGTAGAGGCGCGCGACGGCGCTCGAGCCGTCGTTGAGCGGCACCAGCCCGCCGAGCGAGACGTTGACGACGTCGACGTGGTGGTCGACGACGAGGTCGATCATGCCCTCCGTGAGCGCCACGGCGGTGCAGCCGCCGTTCCACGTGCAGGCGCGCGCGGAGACGATCTGCGCGCCGGGCGCGGCGCCGCGCATCGCGCCGCCCAGCAGCCCGTTGCCCGCCGCGATGGCGGCCACGTGCGTGCCGTGCTCGGCCGCCACGACGCCCAGGTTGACGTAGTCGCCGACCTTGCCGACGTTCGCGCCACCGAGCGGGGACAGGTCGACGTCCTCGCGGTAGTCGACGGTGAACGGCATGCGCTCGGCGACGTCCGTGGCCGGGTCGTCCGTGCCGAGGTAGCCCACCTGCCGGTCGACGCCGAACGGCAGCATCGGCGTCTCCTCGGCGAGGTCGCCGTCGGCGTCGGAGTCCACCCGGATCTCGTGGGTCTGCGGGTCGTACAGCAGCGCGAAGCGGTCGGAGGTGTCCCCGTCCCGGTTGAGGTCGCCGGCGGCGTCGGCGCGCGCGGACGAGGTCTCGTTGACCGCCGCGACCAGGTACGAGCCCGCGGGGGCGGTGTACTGGATCCCGCCGTACCGGAACGACGGCCCGGTGACCTTGGTCTGCAGGCGCTGCCAGGTCGCGTCGCTGTCGACGACCGGGTCCGTGGCCGTGAACCAGTCCAGGACCTTCGGTTTGCCGTCGGTGGTGGTCTGCAGCGCGGGGTGCGCCAGGTCGACTCCGGTGTCGAGGACGCCGATCACGGTGCCGCGGCCGTCCCAGCGCGGGTGCGCGTCGGTGAAGGTGACCGCGCCGGTCTCCGCGACCGGCAGGTACGGGTTGGTCGCGGGGGTCGACGCCGTCGGCGCCTCCGGGGTGTCGGCGGCAAGGCTCGCCGTCGCGCCGTCCTCGCCGGCCGCGACCGGCGTCGGGTCGGGGACCTTCAGCTCGCGGTCCAGGTCGACGGCGAGGACGTCGCCGCGCGCGGCGAGCGCCGGAACCTCGTCGGTCGGCACGGTCGCGCGCACGTAGCCGAGGTCGTCCTCGGTCCGCCCGACGACGCCGCCGGTGCCCTCGACGGCGTCCTCGACGGCGCCCGCCCGGTCCGGCCGCACGGCGAGCAGGACGGTGACCGTGGCGTCGTCGGACGCCTGCGCCTCGCTGAGGAGCCGCTGGTCGGCGTCGCCCAGCTTGGCGTCGAGCGCGGCCGCGTCGTCGCCGTCGACGACGGGGGCGAAGCCGTCCGCGCCGTCGTCCGCCGCGTAGGGGTCGTCCGGTGCGCCGGCCGCCGCGTCCTGGGCGGCCTCCTGCGGCGAGACGAGCGCGTCCCCGTCGTCGGCGGCGACCGCCGAGGGCGGGGCGAGGGCGGTGAGGGCGAGGGCCGCCGCCGTCAGGACGACGGCGGCTCGCCTCGCGCGTGCGGACCCGGGGGCCGGCACGCGGCGGAAGGTCGGTTTCATCGGGGCTCCTCGTGTGAAGGGGTTCCCCGAACGCTCCCGGTGCGGCGTCGACCGGGTCAACGACCTTGCGCGGCGGATCCGCGCCACGGCACGATCTCGCCACCTGCCCCCGCCCCCACCCCCACCCACCCGGACGCAACGAGCGTGCTGACTTGATCCTCAAACCCGCGGTTTGA
>NZ_JBSHCR010000131.1:0-4975 GCF_053615895.1 Isoptericola sp. NPDC055881 | reverse complement strand
GTTGCGCACGTTCTGAACGCTCAGAACGTGCGCAACCACCTGTTCGGCACCCGGGGCGGGGCGGGGCGGCGCGGGGTGGGAGGGGTGGAACGGTTACGGGACCCAGGCGCAGACGACGTGGGCGGCGCCGTCGACGGTGAGCGGGCCGGCGGCGTCGGGGACGAAGCACGACTCCCCGCGTCGCAGCCGCAGCTCGCCCGCGCCGGTGAGCAGGCACGCCTCGCCGTCGAGGGCGAGGACGACGCGCGGCCCGTCGGCGGCGAGCGCCACCGGCTCGCCCGGCACGACGTCGGCGAACGTCAGCGCGAACTCCTCGACCGGGGCGCGGTAGGTGACGACGACGCTCTCGCCGCCGGACACCAGCGTGGCGGGTCGCGCCGGGGGGCGCGGAGCGAACGACGCGCACTCGAGCAGCGCGGGGGCGTCGACGTGCTTGGTGGTCAGGCCGGCGCGCAGCACGTTGTCCGACGCGGCCATGACCTCCACGCCGAAGCCGCTGAGGTAGGCGTGCACCTCGCCGGCGGGCACGTACATCGCCTCGCCGGGCTCCAGGGTGACGCGGTTGAGCAGCAGGGACACGAGGGCGCCCGGGTCGCCGGGGTGCTGCGCCGCCAGGGCGAGCACGGTGGCGTCGGCGCGCGCGGTCGGGCCGTGCGCGTCCGCCCGGTGCCGGCGCGCCACGGCGTCGACGGCGGCCACGACGTCCGCGGCGCACGACGGCGAGCGGCGCGCGGCGACCAGCGCCTCGGTGGCGGCGCGCACCCCCGCGGTCGAGGGCCGAGCGGTCAGGGCGGCGCGGACGACGTCGACGAGGACGCCGTCGAGCCCGTCCAGCAGCCCGAGCACCGAGCGCGGGCTGCGGAACCCGGCGAGCGCCTCGAACGGGCTGAGCGCCACGATCATCTCGGGCTTGTGCTGGTCGTCGTGGAACGACCGCCGCGGGTCGCCCACGGCCAGGCCGGCGCGGGTCTCCCGGTGGTACCCGGCCCGCGCCAGGTGGGGGCGGGGGTGCACCTGCAGCGACAGCGCCCGCTCGGCGGCGAGCACCTTGAGCAGGTACGGCAGGCGGGGCCCGAAGCGGTCGGCGACCCGGCGGCCCAGGGCGGCGTGGGGCTCGGCGCGCACCAGGTCGTCCAGGGACGGGCCGCCCGCGCCGCCCGCGCCGTCTGGGCCGCGCAGGCGCGACGGCGCCGCCGGGTGCGCGCCGAGCCACAGCTCGGCGGCGGGCGTGCCGTCGGGCTCGTGACCCAGGAGGTCGGGGATGCGGGTGGGCGACCCCCAGTCGTACGCGCGGACCGGGTTGTCGAGGCGCTGCACGGGCAGCGCCTCGACGCGCGGCGCGGGGGTGACGCGCGGGGACGTGCGGGCGGTCAGGGCGTCCATCGGACCTCCTCGGACAGGGGAATTCTCCCGGTGACTTCTCCCATGAAAGGGCACCCGGAAAGCGTCACGAGCCATTCTTGAAGGGCGTCGGAAAGTGTTCACCTGACGGCATCCTGATGTTCGGCGACAGTTCCCCGGAAAAGGCCGATCGCGACTTGTCGCGCTCTTAGTGTCGGCGCCATGAACGACATCCACCCGGGGTTCGACCCCGACCGTGGTGCGCTCGTCGTGATCCCCGCGCGCGGCGGCTCGGCCGGCATCCCGCTGAAGAACCTGCAGCGCGTGGGCGGTACGACGCTCGTCGCCCGGGCGGTCCGCTCGGCGCTGGCGGCACCGTCGGTCTCCGCCGTGGTGGTCTCCACCGACCACGACGAGATCGCCCGTGAGGCAACCGCGCACGGGGCGCGCGTGGTGCGCCGTCCGGCCGACATCGCCGGCGCCACCGCGAGCTCCGAGTCCGCCGTCCTGCACGCGCTGGACGCCCTGCGCGCCGAGGCGCCCGCGGGCGCCACCACCTCCGACCCTGCCGTCACCGTGCTCCTGCAGGCGACGTCGCCGTTCGTCGACCCGGCCGACCTGGACGCCGCGGTGCGCCGGGTGGCCGACGGCGCGCACGACGTCGTGGTCGCCGTGGCACCCACCCACGACTTCCAGTGGCGGCTCGACGACGACGGCCCGACGCCCGTCGGGCACGGCACCGACCACCGCCCGCGCCGCCAGGACCGCACGCCGCACTTCCGGGAGACGGGCGCGTTCTACGCGATGCGCACCGCCGGGCTGCGGGAGGCGGGCAGCCGCTTCTTCGGGTCCGTGGGGCTGCAGCCCGTGGCGCCCGAGTGGTCGCTGGAGGTCGACGAGCCGCGTGACCTGTGGCTCGCCCGCACGCTGCTGGACCAGCCCGCCGCGGCCTCCGCCACCGTCCCGGCCGACGCGCCGACCGGCACGCCGATCGACGTCGACGCGCTCGTCACGGACTTCGACGGCGTCCACACCGACGACGGCGCCTACGTGTCGCAGGACGGCACGGAGAGCGTGCGCGTGCACCGGGGCGACGGCCTGGGCGTCGCGCGCCTGCGCCGCACCGGGGTCCCGCTGCTCATCCTGTCCACCGAGACCAACCCGGTGGTGGCGGCCCGGGCCCGCAAGCTCGGCGTCGACGTCCTGCACGGCGTCGACGACAAGGCCGCCGCGCTGCGCGACTGGTGCGCCGTCAACCGCCTCGACCCGGGCCGGGTCGCGTACGTCGGCAACGACGTCAACGACCTGCCCGCCCTCGCCCTCGTCGGCTGGCCTGTCGCCGTCGCCGACGCCCACCCCGAGGTCGCCGCCGCCGCGCGCGTCGTCCTCGACCGCGCGGGCGGCCACGGCGCCGTCCGCGAGGTCTGCGAGCGGATCCTCGCAGCCCGACAGGACGCCACCGCGCGTCCGACCCCCGAGCTCCACGAACGGAAGGACACCCCCGTGACCAGCACCGCCAGCACGACCACCGCCGCCGAGCGCCCCGCGGAGCACCTCGTCCGCGTCGGCGACCACGAGGTCGGCGCCGGCCAGCCGGTGTACGTCATCGGCGAGATCGGCATCAACCACAACGGCGACGTCGAGATCGCCAAGCAGCTGATCGACGTCGCGGCGTCCGCCGGCTGCCAGGCCGTGAAGTTCCAGAAGCGCACCCCGGAGATCAGCACCCCGAAGGACCAGCGGGACAAGATCCGGCAGACGCCCTGGGGCGAGATGACCTACCTCGAGTACAAGTACCGGGTCGAGTTCGAGCACGACCAGTACACCGAGGTCGACCAGTACGCGAAGTCGCGCGGCATCCAGTGGTTCGCCTCCCCGTGGGACGTGCCTTCGGTGGGCTTCCTCGAGGAGTTCGGCGTCCCGACGCACAAGATCGCCTCCGCCTCGGTGACCGACCACGAGCTGCTCCGCGCGCTGGCCGACACCGGCAAGCCGCTCATCCTGTCGACCGGCATGTCGACGCTCGAGCAGATCGACGCCGCGGTGGAGATCCTCGGCACGGACGGGCTCGTCATCCTGCACGCCACGTCGACGTACCCGCTGCCGCCCGAGGAGGCGAACCTGCGGACCATCACGACGCTCCAGGAGCGCTACGGCGTGCCCGTCGGGTACTCGGGCCACGAGACGGGCCTGCAGATCTCGCTGGCCGCGGTCGCGCTGGGCGCCGTCGCCGTCGAGCGGCACATCACCCTCGACCGGGCGATGTGGGGCTCCGACCACGCAGCGTCGCTGGAGCCCAAGGGCCTCGCGAACCTGGTGCGCGACATCCGCATCCTCGAGCAGGCGATGGGCGACGGCGCCAAGCGCGTCATGCCCGGCGAGCTGTCGCCGATGTCGCGCCTGCGCCGCGTCGACGCCTGACCCGCCCGACCGGTGGAGAAGCTCGACCGGACGCTCGACCGGACGCTCAACCGGGCGCCCGCCGGCGCTCCGCTCGACCCGGCCTCCGCCGGCCCGGCGCCGGGCGACGCGACCTCCGCTCTGCGGTGGACGGACGCGCCGCCCGGCGTCGCCGTCGTCGCGTGCGTGCGGGACGAGGAGGCGTACCTGGGCGAGGCGGTCGCGTCCGTGCTCGCCCAGGACTACGCCGGGCCGCTGCGCCTGGTGCTCGCCGTGGGGCCCTCGCACGACGCGACCGCCCAGGTCGCGGCGGCGCTCGCCGCGGCCGACCCGCGCGTCCTGGTCGTGGACAACCCGACCGGCTCCCGCTCGATCGGGCTCAACCTCGCGACGGCGCGGGCCGGTGACGGCGACCAGGTGCTGCTGCGGGTCGACGGGCACACCGTGCTGCCGGCGGACTACGTGACCCGCGCCGTCGCCGCATTGGAGCACACGGGCGCCGTGGGCGTGGGCGGGCTGATGCACCCGGTCGGCACGACGACCGTGCAGCGGGCCGCGGCGCGCGCGATGAGCCACCCGGCGGGCATCGGTGCCGCGTCGTTCCACGTGGGCGGCGAGGCGGGCCCGTCCGAGACGGTGTACCTCGGGGCGTTCCGGCGCTCGGCCGTCGAGGCCGTGGGCGGGTACGACCCGTCGCTCGTGCGGGCCGAGGACTGGGAGCTGTGCCTGCGCCTGCGCCGTGCCGGCGGGCTGCTGTGGTTCGACCCCGCCCTGCAGGTCACGTACCGTCCCCGGCGCACGCTGCGGGCGGTCGCCAAGCAGTTCTGGCGCACGGGCATGTGGCGACGCGAGGTGATCCGGCGCGACCCGTCCACGGCGAGCGCGCGCTACCTCGCCCCGCCCGCGCTGGTCCTCGGCCTGGCGGCGTCGGTGCTGCTCGTCGTCGGGGGAGCGCTCGCCGGCCTGCCGGTCGTGGTCCTCCTCGGCGGCGTCCTCCCGGCGGCCTACGTCGCGGGCGTCCTGGCGGCCTGCGCGCACGCCGCCGGCCGGCGTCCGCGCCTGGGCGTGCGCGAGGCGGTCGTGCTGCCCGCCGTCGTCGTCACCATGCACCTCGCCTGGGGCGCCGGCTTCGTACGCGGCCTCACCGAGCGGGCGATGGCCGACCACCGGGCGTAAACCGGGGCGCCGAACAGGCGGTTGCGCACGTTCTCGACCCCGAGAACGTGCGTAACCG
>NZ_JBSHCR010000130.1:0-5182 GCF_053615895.1 Isoptericola sp. NPDC055881 | reverse complement strand
GGCGAGAATTCCTCCGGGAATTCTCGCCGATTCCGTACCCACAACACGTCAGGGGCGGGGGATCTGGGGGATCTCGGTCGGGTCGTACCAGAGCAGGTCGCGGTCGGTGACGCGCTGGAGCGCAGCGTCCAGAGCCTCCTCCGACGCGGCGCCGACGTCGCCCGTCCGCTCGGCGTCGTTCTCCTCCTCGGCGGCGGTCAGCACCGCCCGCACGTCGTCGGCGGCATCCGGCTCGTCGACATGGACGGCGACGACGGCCACCCCCGGCAGGGCGACGACGTCCACCGCGGTGGGCTCGTCCGCGTCGTCAGCGACCGTCGCGGCGTCGTCCGGCACGTCCAGGGAGACGACCACACGCAGCGGCGGCGCGACGCGGCGGCCGGCCACCAGCGCCAGGGAGTCGTCCGCGGCGGCGAGGAACGCCTCGTACTCGCGGCTCTCGTCGTCCTCGTCGGGCAGCTCCCGCTCCAGGGCGGGCGTCACGGCGTGCGCCCGGCGTGCCGCGACGTCCCACCGCGCCCCTCCGGCGGCGACGGTCGCGCCTTCGAGCTCGTCCAGGGTGGCAGGAACATAGATGCGCATGCGCACAGTCTGCCGTGGCCGGCGGGCCGCCGCTCAGACCGCGGCCGCGGTGACCGCCCGGACACGCGCGGCCAGGCCCTCGAACGACGCGCACACCGGCGAGGTCGGTTCCTCCTCCGCCAGGGTGCGCCCGGACAGGAGGGCGGCATCGAGCCCCCCGGGGTCGTCCGGGACGAGATGCACGTCGTCCACGCCCGCGTAGCGCGCGAGCGCGTCGCGCACCGCAGCCTCGGGACGCGCACCCACCGCGGAGGACCGCACCCGGTTCGCGACCACCACCCGCTCCCCCGCGACCGGCACCGGGACGTCGCGCAGGTCCTCGAGGCCACGCACGAGCCGCTGGATCCCCACCGGGTCCGCCGCGCCGACGATCACGACCACGTCCGCCGCCTGCAGCGCGGCGAGGGTCGCCGCGTTGCGCTGCGGCGCGTGGGTGTCGTACATGAGCAGCTCGTCCGCCTCGACGAGGGCCCCGCAGTCGACGACCGTCCACTCCACGAGCTCGCGGGCGCGCTCGAGGACCACCTCGACGGCGCTGGCCGGCAGCTCCGGCCACCGCGCCGCACGAGTGATCCCGGTCAGCACCCGCAGCCTGCCACCGACCACCGGGGCGTGCCGCGCCAGGGTCGGCAGGTCCAGCGCCCCCTGGCCCGCGGCTCGGGCTACCGCGGCCAGCCCGGGTGCGTCGTCCAGCAGACCGAGCCGGGCCGCCACGGACGCGCCGTAGGTGTCGGCGTCCACCAGCAGGACGTCGTCGTGCCGCGCCACGCCGACGTCGCGGCGTGACCGGCCGTGCCGTCCACGTGCCCGCGAGCCCAGCCCACCGAGCGCGGCCGCGAGCTCGAGCGACGTCGTCGTCCGGCCCGGGGCGCCGACCGGTCCCCACACCGCCACCACCCGGCCGTCGCGCGACGCGGCACCTTCCGCGTCGACGTCGCGCGCTCGGCCGTCCTCGGAGGGCGGGTCGTCGTGGGAGCCACCCGCACCGTCGCGCCCGAGGACGAGCTCGGCGGCCGGAGCGTCGGACCCGGTACGCACCGCGGTGGCGGCGTCCCGGACCGCCGTGAGCAGCGCGGCGTCGTCGTACGGCTCGACGACGGCGTCCACCCCCAGCGCGCGCAGATGCTCCGTCGGGGTGGCGTCGTGCGCCAGGGCGAGGACGCGCACCCCGTCCGCCCGCAGCCGCCCGACCGCCTCGCGGTCCAGACCGGCGAGGTCGGCGGACACCACCGCGACCACCCCGGCGCCGGCGGCCCCCGCCGCCAGCAGCTCGGCGAGGTCGCCGCAGCGACGGGTCACCGTGATCCCCGACCCCGGCGCGCCGAGCGCCAGGACGACGTCGGTCTCGGCCACGCCCCGCACGGCGCACAGGACCGTCACCGCTGCGGCCATCAGGCACCGCCCCCGGCCTGCGGCACCACGGTGACGCTCCCCGGGTCGGCCAGCGCCCGCAGGACGGCGGGCAGATCGTCCGAGGGGACGAGCACGTGCAGCGTCGCACCGTCCGACACGACGAGCCCCGAGCCTGCCTCGTCCACCTGCTCCACCACGACGCCCGTGACCAGCGGCGACGGGGCCTCGGCCTGCGCCCTCGCCCCGGCAGGGGCCTCCGGCACGGCCCACAGGTCGACGACGGAGCCCGGCGTCACCCGCGCCGACATCGACCGGTCGACGGGCACCGGCACGGAACGGACGTCCACGTCGGCGGCGTCGCCCAGGGCGGAGCGCGCCACGAGCTCGCCGTCGTCGACCACACGCCGGGCCACCGTCGCCTCGGGCAGCCCCTGGTCTGCCCGCAGGTAGAGCTCCACGCCGGAGTCGATGCGCACGTCGACGGCCCGGAGCCGGGACACGTCGACCGTCTCGCCCGGCGTGAGGGTGCCGTCCGCGACGTACACGGGCACCGTGCGGCCGGCCGAGGAGACGGCCCAGGAGCCCAGGGCCACGGAGACGGCGACGAGCACGACGCCGACGAGCAGCCGTGGGTCGCGCCAGGTGGGACGACGCAGGCGCGCCGCGACGGGTGCCGGCAGGGGGTCGGGGTTCACGGGCATCCTCCGAGGTCGAGGGCGCGGGTGTCGCGCCGAGACCTATCATCGGCGACCCCCCGTGCACCCCGCGGGTCCCCTGTG
Source organism: Isoptericola sp. NPDC055881 (assembly GCF_053615895.1). Taxonomy (NCBI): domain Bacteria; kingdom Bacillati; phylum Actinomycetota; class Actinomycetes; order Micrococcales; family Promicromonosporaceae; genus Isoptericola; species Isoptericola sp. NPDC055881. The sequence continues at coordinate 2,468 of NZ_JBSHCR010000130.1, read as the reverse complement.
GACAACTGGGCTCACCTGCCGTCACCGCTGTGCCAGAATGCCGACATGACCAGTCGGTTTCTCTCCCTCGCCGACGTGCAGGAGATGCTGAACATCTCCAGCACGCAGGCGTACTCCCTGGTGCGCTCGGGCGAGCTGCCCGCGATCCAGGTGGGACCCAAGAAGGTGTGGCGGGTCGAGGTCAGCAAGCTCGAGGAGTACATCGAGCACCAGTACGCCCGGACGCGCGAGCGGATCGCGTCGGGAGACCTCTGACCCTCGGCGGGCGCCTACGCCTCGCTGACCCGCAGCACCGCCCCGAACGGGACCGTGCGCACGACAGGCCGTGCCCGGTCCGACTCCTCGACGTCGAGGTGGTCGGCGCCGACCCTCCCGATCCGGCCCGTCACCGAGCCGCCCGGCGTGCGGACCACCACCCGCGCCCGGTCCCGCTGCAGGCCTCGCAGCACATGACCCAGCCCGAGCCCGTCGGTCCGGGCTCCTGACGGCACCGCCTGCCGCCCGAGCCCGCCGACGGCGGAGAGCGCCGGCAGCGGCACCAGGTGCTGGACCCTCCCCCGTGCACCGTGGCCCTCGAGCAGGACCCACGCGCGCGCCACCCGTGCCACCCGGCCCTCGACGGCCTCGCCGTCGAGCAGCTCGACGCGCACGACGGCACCGGTCGCCGCACGCAGCCGGTCGACCAGCGGGATCGACGCCTGCTCGGCGCGCGTCAGCTCGGCGACGGCCCCCTCGCGCTCTGCCGACATCTCGGCCTCGAACCGCGCCTCCAGATCGGCGAACAGCAGCTCCCACCTGGCCGGACCCGTGCCCGTCATGGGCCTCCTCTCGTCGCGTCAGCCGTGCCCCACAGGATGCCCGGGTAGACAGACCAGCACCAGTCGGCTTCAATATCGAGCATCCGATACCACCAACAAGCATCAAACGCCATCATCAGATGTGACTCGTGGTCGACCGCCACGGACGAAGGAGACGCGATGTCCAGCAGCAGCGAACCTGCGCGGCACGGGGTCCGCAGCAGCGGCCTCGGCCGCCTCGGCCTCCTCTCCTTCGCGGCAGGCGTGGTCGCGATCGCGCTGACCGTGCGGGCGGCGTCGCTGGCCCCGCGCTCCGGGTCGGCGGCCGGCAGCCTCACCGTGGACCGGTGGGTCGAGCTGGGGGTGCTGGGTGCCGGGCTCGCCACCGCGGCCTGGCTGGCCCTGAGCGGCGCGCTCGCGCTCGCGTGCGTCGGGGCGTCGATGCTGGGCCGCCGCTGGCGGGCGGGCGAGTCCGCCGTCGACCGGCTCGCTCCCCTGGTCGTCCGCCGCCTCGTGCGTTCCGCTGTCGGCGCGGGCGTCGGCGCGGGCCTCGCCCTCGCCCCGGCTGCGGCCCTCGCCGCCGACGACACGGCTGACGGCCCCACGCCCGGCGAGAGCACCGTCGTCCTGGACCTCGGCTGGCAGCCGACCTCCGACGTGCCACCCGCTGCCGTCTCCGAGCAGGACCGCGCGGGCTCCGCGGGTGCTGACCCGGCAGCGGCACCCGTGGCGCGCGCCCCCACGTCGCGGGAAGGGACCGCGACCGGCGTCGGGTCTCGGGTGGTGCTACGCGGCGACACCCTGTGGGCGATCGCCCGGGACCGTCTCGGCGGCACCCCCTCCGACGCGGAGACGCTGCGCGAGGTGACGCGCTGGCACGAGACCAACCGCGACGTGATCGGCCCCGACCCCGACCGCATCCTGCCCGGCCAGATCCTGCGCGCCCCTGCCTGACGGCACACGACGTCCGAGACACCGCACCCCCGGAGGCCACCTATGACCGCGACCACCGCGACCACCGATCCTGTCTCGGCCGAGACGTCCGCGCAGGACCCGGTCGCGCCGCCGACGAGGACACCCCCGGCGACACCCGCCACCCCGGCGACGGGGCAACGGCCCCTGCGGGGCTCCGCGCCGCCGCGCTCCGGTCGTCCGGCCGGCTACCCCGAGGCGGGCACCCGCCCGCGGGTGCGGAAGGTCCGGGTCGGCCGAGAAGGCGTCCGGCGCACCGCCGACGACGACGCTGCGGACCTGCCGGAGCGCCCGCTCCGCGAGAACGATCCCGCACCGCTTCCCGACCCGACCGCACAGTGCTGCGCGGTGGTCCGTGCCGCGGTCGAGGTGCTGCGCGGAGAACGTCCCTCCGCCCAGCTTGCCCGATGGGTCACGCCGCAGGTGCGCGACCAGCTCGCCGAGCGTGCCCGCATCGCCCTGGCCCACGACCCACGCAGCGGAGGCGAGCACCACCGCCCGGTCCAGGTCCGGCGGGTACGCCTCGTCCGCCTGGGCGACGACGTCGCCGAGGCGACCGTGGTGCTGGACGACGACGGGCGGGTCCGCGCCGCCGCGGTCCGCCTGGAGGCGCGGCGCGGCGCGTGGCGGGTCGCCGTCCTCGAGGTCGGCTGACCGGCGGGCACGGAACGCCGGAGCCCCGGCCCGCAGGTGCGGGCC
>NZ_JBSHCR010000129.1:3484-5290 GCF_053615895.1 Isoptericola sp. NPDC055881 | reverse complement strand
GTAAGTTTGAGGGGTTGCCCCGGCGGGGCTGGAACGGAAAAGGTTCTGGTCTTGTGGGTGTGCGTCGGTTGTTTGAGAACTCAACAGTGTGTTTGATAGTCAATGCCAAATTGATTGAAGATCCTTTGTGGATTTCTTTGGATCGGACTGAGCAGTTCAGCTTGGTCTGGCCAGTATCGTTGAATGCTGTGGGCTCTTTCGGGGGTTCGTGGTGTTTTCTCTTCTTTTACGGAGAGTTTGATCCTGGCTCAGGACGAACGCTGGCGGCGTGCTTAACACATGCAAGTCGAACGGTGAAGCCCAGCTTGCTGGGTGGATCAGTGGCGAACGGGTGAGTAACACGTGAGCAACCTGCCCTCCACTTCGGGATAAGCCTTGGAAACGGGGTCTAATACCGGATATGAGCACTCATCGCATGGTGGGTGTTGGAAAGTTTTTCGGTGGGGGATGGGCTCGCGGCCTATCAGCTTGTTGGTGGGGTGATGGCCTACCAAGGCGTCGACGGGTAGCCGGCCTGAGAGGGCGACCGGCCACACTGGGACTGAGACACGGCCCAGACTCCTACGGGAGGCAGCAGTGGGGAATATTGCACAATGGGCGAAAGCCTGATGCAGCGACGCCGCGTGAGGGATGACGGCCTTCGGGTTGTAAACCTCTTTCAGCAGGGAAGAAGCGCAAGTGACGGTACCTGCAGAAGAAGCGCCGGCTAACTACGTGCCAGCAGCCGCGGTAATACGTAGGGCGCAAGCGTTGTCCGGAATTATTGGGCGTAAAGAGCTCGTAGGCGGTCTGTCGCGTCTGGTGTGAAATCCCGAGGCTCAACCTCGGGCTTGCATCGGGTACGGGCAGACTAGAGTGCGGTAGGGGAGACTGGAATTCCTGGTGTAGCGGTGGAATGCGCAGATATCAGGAGGAACACCGATGGCGAAGGCAGGTCTCTGGGCCGCAACTGACGCTGAGGAGCGAAAGCATGGGGAGCGAACAGGATTAGATACCCTGGTAGTCCATGCCGTAAACGTTGGGCACTAGGTGTGGGGCTCATTCCACGAGTTCCGTGCCGCAGCTAACGCATTAAGTGCCCCGCCTGGGGAGTACGGCCGCAAGGCTAAAACTCAAAGGAATTGACGGGGGCCCGCACAAGCGGCGGAGCATGCGGATTAATTCGATGCAACGCGAAGAACCTTACCAAGGCTTGACATGCACCGGAAACACTCAGAGATGGGTGCCCCGCAAGGTCGGTGCACAGGTGGTGCATGGTTGTCGTCAGCTCGTGTCGTGAGATGTTGGGTTAAGTCCCGCAACGAGCGCAACCCTCGTCCTATGTTGCCAGCGGGTTATGCCGGGGACTCATGGGAGACTGCCGGGGTCAACTCGGAGGAAGGTGGGGATGACGTCAAATCATCATGCCCCTTATGTCTTGGGCTTCACGCATGCTACAATGGCCGGTACAGAGGGCTGCGATACCGTAAGGTGGAGCGAATCCCAAAAAGCCGGTCTCAGTTCGGATTGGGGTCTGCAACTCGACCCCATGAAGTCGGAGTCGCTAGTAATCGCAGATCAGCAACGCTGCGGTGAATACGTTCCCGGGCCTTGTACACACCGCCCGTCAAGTCACGAAAGTTGGTAACACCCGAAGCTCATGGCCCAACCGGTTTTCCGGGGGGAGTGGTCGAAGGTGGGACTGGCGATTGGGACTAAGTCGTAACAAGGTAGCCGTACCGGAAGGTGCGGCTGGATCACCTCCTTTCTAAGGAGCATCTGATGTCCGCACCTGGCGTGAAGCTGGGTGGGGGCCAGCAGGCCGCT
>NZ_JBSHCR010000129.1:0-3387 GCF_053615895.1 Isoptericola sp. NPDC055881 | reverse complement strand
CCCCTTGAGGGGCGGGTCGGGGCTGGTCTGGGGTAGGCGTGCTGGTGGGCTGGCGGGTTCGTCCGTTGCTTGAGAACTGCATAGTGGACGCGAGCATCCCAGATGTTCAGTACTGGCCTGGTCGGCCTGCTGCCTCCTTGTGGGGTGGCGTGGTTGATCGGACTGGTTTTCTGATCTCTGTGAAAATATTGTAGTGTGTCGAAGTTTTTAAGGGCACAGGGTGGATGCCTTGGCACTAGGAGCCGAAGAAGGACGTTGTAGCCTGCGATAAGCCTCGGGGAGTTGGCAAACGAGCTGTGATCCGAGGATGTCCGAATGGGGGAACCCGGCTGGGGTCATGCTCAGTCACCTGCATCTGAATACATAGGGTGTAGGGGGGAACGTCGGGAAGTGAAACATCTCAGTACCGACAGGAAGAGATATTCCGTGAGTAGTGGCGAGCGAAAGCGGATGAGGCCAAACCGTGTGTGTGTCAAGCTGTCAGGCGTTGCACATGCGGGGTTGTGGGACCTTCTGACCAGATCTGACAGTCTGGTAGCCAGTAAGAAAGCCGTGTCATAGTCGAACCGCATTGAAAGGCGGACCGTAGTGGGTGTGAGTCCCGTAGACGAAATGGTGCGGCCTGGTTGAGGGGATCCCAAGTAGCACGGGGCCCGAGAAATCTCGTGTGAATCTGGCAAGACCACTTGCTAAGCCTAAATACTACCTAGTGACCGATAGCGGACAAGTACCGTGAGGGAAAGGTGAAAAGTACCCCGGGAGGGGAGTGAAATAGTACCTGAAACCGTGTGCCTACAATCCGTCGGAGCCTCCTTAGCAGGGGTGACGGCGTGCCTTTTGAAGAATGAGCCTGCGAGTTAGTGCTCGGTGGCGAGGTTAACCCGTGTGGGGAAGCCGTAGCGAAAGCGAGTCCGAATAGGGCGGTACAGTCGCCGGGTCTAGACCCGAAGCGAAGTGATCTAGCCATGGGCAGGTTGAAGCGCCGGTAAGACGGCGTGGAGGACCGAACCCACTTAGGTTGAAAACTGAGGGGATGACCTGTGGTTAGGGGTGAAAGGCCAATCAAACTTCGTGATAGCTGGTTCTCCCCGAAATGCATTTAGGTGCAGCGTCACGTGTTTCTTGCCGGAGGTAGAGCTACTGGATGGCTAATGGGCCCTACCAGGTTACTGACGTCAGCCAAACTCCGAATGCCGGTAAGACATAGCGTGGCAGTGAGACTGCGGGGGATAAGCTTCGTAGTCGAGAGGGAAACAGCCCAGATCATCGGCTAAGGCCCCTAAGCGTGTGCTCAGTGGGAAAGGATGTGGAGTTGCACAGACAACCAGGAGGTTGGCTTAGAAGCAGCCACCCTTGAAAGAGTGCGTAATAGCTCACTGGTCAAGTGATTCCGCGCCGACAATGTAGCGGGGCTCAAGTACACCGCCGAAGCCGTGGCACTCACACGTTAGCCCAGCACCAACTTGTTGGTGTTCAGGTGTGTGGGTGGGTAGGGGAGCGTCGTGTGGGCAGTGAAGCTGCAGGGTGACCTAGTGGTGGAGCCCACACGAGTGAGAATGCAGGCATGAGTAGCGAATGACGGGTGAGAAACCCGTCCGCCGAATGACCAAGGGTTCCAGGGCCAGGCTAATCCGCCCTGGGTAAGTCGGGACCTAAGGCGAGGCCGACAGGCGTAGTCGATGGACAAGGAGTTGATATTCTCCTACCGGCGAAGAACCGCCCATACCGAGCCCGGTGATGCTAACCGCCCCAATGGTGACACCGCGACCTTCGGGTCGCACCGTCTCCGGCGGCGTGGGACCCGAACCGGTAGTAGGTAAGCGTGTTAACAGGGGTGACGCAGGAAGGTAGCCCGGCGTGGCGATGGTAGTCCACGTCCAAGGTTGTAGCCCGCTTCGTAGGCAAATCCGCGAAGCATCAAGGGTGAGAACTGATAGTGACCGCGTATGCGGGAATCGGGTGATCCTCAGCTGCCAAGAAAAGCCTCGACGCGAGGTTCTAGCCGCCCGTACCCCAAACCGACTCAGGTGGTCAGGTAGAGAATACCAAGGCGATCGAGCGAATCGTGGTTAAGGAACTCGGCAAAATGCCCCCGTAACTTCGGGAGAAGGGGGGCCTGATCCGTGAACACCCTAGCGGTGGGAAGCGGTGAGGGCCGCAGAGACCAGGGAGAAGCGACTGTTTACTAAAAACACAGGTCCGTGCGAAGTCGCAAGACGATGTATACGGACTGACGCCTGCCCGGTGCTGGAAGGTTAAGAGGACGGGTCAACTTCGGTGAAGCCCAGAATTTAAGCCCCAGTAAACGGCGGTGGTAACTATAACCATCCTAAGGTAGCGAAATTCCTTGTCGGGTAAGTTCCGACCTGCACGAATGGCGTAACGACTTCTCCGCTGTCTCAACCGCGAGCTCGGCGAAATTGCACTACGAGTAAAGATGCTCGTTACGCGCAGCAGGACGGAAAGACCCCGGGACCTTTACTATAGCTTGGTATTGGTGTTCGGTGCGGCTTGTGTAGGATAGGTGGGAGACTATGATACCCGGCCGCCAGGTCGGGTGGAGTCATCGTTGAAATACCACTCTGGCCGCATCGACCATCTAACCTCGGTCCGTAATCCGGATCAGGGACAGTGCCTGGTGGGTAGTTTAACTGGGGCGGTTGCCTCCCAAAATGTAACGGAGGCGCTCAAAGGTTCCCTCAGCCTGGTTGGCAATCAGGTGTCGAGTGCAAGTGCACAAGGGAGCTTGACTGTGAGACCGACAGGTCGAGCAGGGACGAAAGTCGGAACTAGTGATCCGGCGGTGGCTTGTGGAAGCGCCGTCGCTCAACGGATAAAAGGTACCCCGGGGATAACAGGCTGATCTTGCCCAAGAGTCCATATCGACGGCATGGTTTGGCACCTCGATGTCGGCTCGTCGCATCCTGGGGCTGGAGTAGGTCCCAAGGGTTGGGCTGTTCGCCCATTAAAGCGGTACGCGAGCTGGGTTTAGAACGTCGTGAGACAGTTCGGTCCCTATCCGCTGCGCGCGCAGGAAACTTGAGAAGGGCTGTCCCTAGTACGAGAGGACCGGGACGGACGAACCTCTGGTGTGCCAGTTGTTCCGCCAGGAGCACGGCTGGTTAGCTACGTTCGGAAGGGATAACCGCTGAAAGCATCTAAGCGGGAAGCCTGCTTCAAGATGAGGTTTCCATCCCCCTCGGGGGTGAAGGCACCCAGCTAGACCACTGGGTAGATAGGCCGGATGTGGAAGACAGGACGAAAGACTGTCGGAGCTGACCGGTACTAATAAGCCAACAACTTCACACACATACCAACACCGTTGGTCAATCATGCTACGCGTCCACTATGCGGTTCCCGAGAAACGGGCACCACCCCACCCACCCC
>NZ_JBSHCR010000128.1:0-5540 GCF_053615895.1 Isoptericola sp. NPDC055881 | reverse complement strand
GGCGTCGTGGAGGGCGCGGCGGCAGGCCTTGACCGTCCCGGCACGGCGTGGTGCACTCGCGAGTGCAGTCGGAGCCGTTCCCCTCTCGTGCAGGTGCGGGTGTGGGAGCGCTTCCATGGCAGCTTTCTTCGGACAACGGTTCCTTCGGACAACGATGTTGAGGAGACCACGACGATGACGTCATCGAACCGGCGCACCCGCGCCGTCGCGCTGGCCGCAGCGCTGCTCGTCGCGGCGGCCGGGCTCGCCGCAGCCCCCACCGCCACCGCCCACGGACCCGGACACGGGCACGGGGGCGGCCACGGGAACGGCCAAGGGAACGGCCACCACGACCGGTGGGACACGGAGCTCGGCGGGATCTACGTCGACCCGCACAGCTCGACCGTCGAGCACGCCGCCGACCTGACCGGCCAGGCCCGCGAGGACGCGCTGCGCCTCGCCCGCATCCCGTCAGCCACCTGGTTCACCGACGGGACCCCGCGCGAGGTGCGCCGCGCCGCCTCCGACCTCACCGCCCGCGCGGCCAGGGCAGACGCGGTGCCCGTCCTCGTCGCGTACAACATCCCGTACCGCGACTGCTCCCTGTACTCGGCCGGCGGCGCCGCGGACGGCGAGGCCTACGCACGCTGGATCGAAGGACTGGCCGCCGGCATCGGCAAGCGCCAGGCCATCGTCGTCGTCGAGCCCGACGGCCTCGGCGTGATCCCCTGGCACACCGACATCAACGGCAACCTGGAGAGCTGCCGCCCCGACCAGCTCGACCCCGCCACCGCCGCCGACCAGCGCTTCGCGCAGCTCTCGCACGCCGTCGACGTGCTGTCCGCCCTCCCGCGCACGCAGGTGTACCTCGACGGCACCGGCAGCAGCTGGCTCAGCCCCGGCGACGCCACCGTCCGCCTCACCCGGGCGAACGTCGCGAATGCGGACGGGTTCTTCGTCAACGTGTCCAACTACGAGAGCGACGACCGGCTCGCGCACTACGCGAGCTGGGTCAGCGACTGCCTCGCTCTCACCACCCGCTCGTCGTTCCCCGCCACGTCGTGCCAGAGCCAGTACTGGCCGGCGACCTTCGACGACACCTCCACCTGGCACCTCACCGACGCCACCTACGACCAGGCGTTCGCCGACCAGGGCCTCGTGCGCGACGTCGCGACGCAGAAGCACGCCGTCCTCGACACCAGCCGCAACGGGCAGGGCTCCTGGGCGGCCCCGGCGGGCAAGTACACGGACCCCGAGGTCTGGTGCAACCCGCCGGACCGCGGGCTCGGGCAGCTGCCCGACCTCGAGACCGACGACCCGTACGTGGACGCGCGCCTGTGGATCAAGGTCCCGGGCGAGTCCGACGGCGAGTGCTTCCGCGGCACGGGCGGGCCGCTGGACCCCGAGCGCGGCATGCAGGACCCGCCCGCCGGGGCTTGGTTCCCCGAGCAGGCGCGCGAGCTCATCGAGCACGCCGACCCTGCCCTGCCCGCCGAGCAGCCCTGCGGGGGGCACCAGCACTGACGACTACCCTCGGGGGGTGGCACATCTTCTCGGCGCGGACGGCATCGCGCTGACCATCGGAACTCGCACCCTCCTGCAGGACGTCTCCCTCGGGCTCGACGACGGCGACCGCGTCGGCGTCGTCGGGCCCAACGGGGCGGGCAAGTCCACCCTGCTGCGGCTGCTCGCCGGCACCCAGGCGCCCGACGCCGGCCGCGTCACGCGCGTCGGCGGCTCGCGGCTCGGCATGCTCGTCCAGCGCGACGTCGACGACGACGCGGCGACCATCCGCGACCTCGTGCACGGCGACGACGCCACCCACGAGTGGGCGTCCGACGCCCGCATCCGCAACGTGCACGCCGGCCTCCTGGCCGACCTCGACCTCGACCAGCCCGCCTCCACGCTCTCCGGCGGGCAGCGGCGGCGCGTCGCGCTCGCCGCGCTGCTCGTCGAGGACCCCGACGTGCTCCTGCTCGACGAGCCCACCAACCACCTCGACGTCGAAGGCGTCGCCTGGCTCGCCGAGCACCTCACCGCCCGCTACGGGCGCCCCGGCGCCACCGGCGCGCTCGTCGTCGTCACGCACGACCGCTGGTTCCTCGACGCCGTCTGCTCGCGCACCTGGGAGGTGCGCGGCGACGGCTCCGGCGGCGTCGACGGGTACGACGGCGGCTACGCGGCCTACATCCTCGCGCGCGCCGAGCGCGCCCGGCAGGCCGCCACCGCCGCCGAGAAGCGCAACAACCTCCTGCGCAAGGAGCTCGCCTGGCTCAAGCGCGGCGCCCCCGCCCGCACGTCCAAGCCCAAGTTCCGGCTCGACGCCGCCGCCGCGCTCATCGACGACGAGCCGCCGCCCCGCGACACCCTCGAGCTCACCCAGATGGCCACCCGCCGGCTCGGCAAGGACGTGCTCGACCTGGAGGACGTCACCGTCACCGTCCCCGCCCGGGACGACACCGGCGGCCGCCGCGTCCTGCTCGACGACGTCACCTGGCGCCTCGGCCCCGGCGACCGGTACGGCGTGGTCGGCGTCAACGGCGCCGGCAAGACCACGCTGCTGTCCCTGCTCGCCGGCCGCCGCGCACCCGACTCCGGCCGCGTCCGGCGCGGCAAGACCGTGCACGTCGCCGAGCTCACCCAGGACGTCGGCGAGCTCGACGACGTCGGCCACCTCACCGCCGTGCAGGTCGTCGACCGCGAGAAGCGCACCGTCGTCGTCGACGGCAAGGAGCTCACCGCCGGGCAGCTCACCGAACGGCTCGGCTTCACCCGCGAGCGCGCCCACACCGTCGTCCGCAGCCTCTCCGGCGGCGAGCGGCGGCGCCTCCAGCTGCTGCGCCTGCTCGTCTCCGAGCCCAACGTGCTGCTGCTCGACGAGCCCACCAACGACCTCGACACCGACACCCTCGCCGCCGTCGAGGACCTGCTCGACGGGTGGCCCGGCACGCTCATCGTCGTCTCCCACGACCGGTACCTCCTGGAGCGGGTGTGCGACCGCCAGTGGGCGTTGCTCGGCGACGGCGCGCTGCGGGACCTGCCCGGCGGGGTGGAGCAGTACCTGGAGCTGCGCAGGGGTCGGGTCGAGGGGGGCAGGGGGACGGCGGCGGGGGATGCCTCGTCGCGAGGCGTCCATCCGAGCCCTCGTTCCTCGGGCTCTCCCGCCAGGCCCGTCCAGCCTCGCGACGAGGCGTCCCCCGACGCCGCCCGCGGGGCGGTCGCCGCCTCGGGTGGCGCGACCCCGCAGCCTCGGTCCGGGGATGGTGGCGGCAGCGCGGCGTCGTCCGGTGGGGGAGGGCTGAAGGCGTCGGCGGCGGAGGTGCGGGCCGCGCGGAAGGAGATCGCGCGGGTCGAGCGGCGGCTGGGGCGGATCTCCGACGAGGAGAAGGCGCTGCACGACCAGATGGCCGCCGACGCCACCGACTACACCGCCGTCGCCGCGCTCGACCAGAAGCTGCGGAAGCTCGCGGCGGAGAAGGAAGAGCTGGAGCTGGCCTGGCTGGAGGCCGCCGAGGTCGCGGGCTGACCCGTCGCCGGCGCGAGCCGGTGGCAGCGACGGGGTGGACCGGCGCGCGCGCGTCGCCCACGATGACGGTGCGGGGGACGTGCGGGGACCGGCGGGGACCGGTGGGGACAGGGACGGGAGAGGACCAGGCATGCTCGAGGACGAGGTCGACCGGGCGCTCGTGCGCGCCCTGCAGGGCGACGGGCGGGCCACGCTGGCCGCGCTCGCCGGCGTGACCGGGCTGTCGCAGTCCGCCGTGCAGGCGCGGGTGCGCAAGCTGGAGGCGCGCGGCGTGATCACGGGCTACCGCGCCGTCGTCGATCCCGAGGCCGCGGGGCTGCCGATCGCGGCGTACGTCGAGATCACGCCGCTGGACCAGTCGCAGGCCGACGACGCGCCCGAGCGGCTGCGCGACGTGCCCGGCATCGAGGCGTGCTGGTCGGTCGCGGGCAACGCGAACTACCTGCTGCTGGTGCGGGTGCCGTCGCCCAGCGACCTGGAGGACCTGCTGGGCGTGATCCGCCGCGAGGCGAGCGTGTCCACGCGCTCCACCATCGTGCTGCGGACCTACTTCGAAGGACGTCCGATCGCCGGTTGACCATACTTCTTCCGGCCAAACTCTGGTTTGACCGAAAGTTCTCCCCTACGGTCGGGGTATGACCGAGACAATCTCTCAGCGCACGGCCCCCAGCGTCGGTGGCTCGATCGAGGCCGCCGCCGTCCTCGAGTCGCTGCGCGAGCACCTGCTCGTGGACGGCTTCGACCTCGTGCTCGACCTCGAGCGGTCGCAGGGCGCGACCCTCGTCGACGCCCGCGACGGCCGCGAGTGGACCGACCTGTTCACCTTCTTCGCCTCCAACCCCCTGGGCATGAACCACCCCGCCCTCGTCCACGACCCGGAGTTCCGCGCGGAGCTCACACGCGCGGCGATCAACAAGCCGTCCAACTCCGACGTCTACACCGTCGAGCTCGCCCGGTTCGTCGACGCCTTCGCCCGCGTGCTGGGCGACCCGGCCCTGCCCTACCTCTTCTTCGTCGACGGCGGCGCGCTCGCCGTCGAGAACGCGCTCAAGGTCGCGTTCGACTGGAAGTCGCGGCACAACGAGGCGCACGGCCGCTCGGCCGAGCTCGGCACGCGCGTGCTGCACCTGCGCCACGCGTTCCACGGCCGCTCCGGCTACACCATGTCGCTCACCAACACCGAGCCCGGCAAGGTCGCCCGGTTCCCCAAGTTCGACTGGCCGCGCATCTCCTCGCCCTACCCCGGGCACGACGCCGACGGCACCCCGCGCGACGTCGAGGCGCTCGAGGCCCAGGCGCTCGCCGAGGCCCGCGCCGCGTTCGAGGCGCACCCGCACGACATCGCGTGCTTCGTCGCCGAGCCGATCCAGGGCGAGGGCGGCGACCACCACCTGCGCGCCGAGTTCCTCCAGGCCATGCAGGCGCTGTGCCGCGAGCACGACGCCCTGTTCGTGCTCGACGAGGTGCAGACCGGCGTCGGCATGACCGGCACCGCCTGGGCGTACCAGCAGCTCGGGGTGCAGCCCGACGTCGTCGCGTTCGGCAAGAAGGCGCAGGTGTGCGGCGTCATGGCCGGCGGCCGCGTCGACGAGGTCGGCGACAACGTCTTCCACGTGTCGTCGCGCATCAACTCCACCTGGGGCGGCAACCTCGTCGACATGGTGCGCTCCCGCCGCATCCTCGAGGTGATCGAGGCCGAGGACCTGGTCGGGCGCGCCGCGCGCGTCGGCGCCGGCCTGCTCGCGCGCCTGGAGAAGCTGGCCGCCGCCCACCCGGGCGTCGTCACCGACCCCCGCGGCCGTGGCCTCATGTGCGCCGTCTCGCTCCCCTCCCGCGAGGTGCGCGACGCCGTCCTCGCCGGCCTGCACGACGAGGGCTTCCTCATCCTCGGCTGCGGCGAGCGGTCCGTCCGCTTCCGGCCCGCGCTCACCGTCGACGAGTCGGTCCTCGACGCCGCGGTGGACGCTCTCGACCGGGTGATCGCCAGCCGGGGCTGATCACGGCGGCAGTACGGGGTCGCGTCGGCAGTTCGAAC
>NZ_JBSHCR010000127.1:0-5557 GCF_053615895.1 Isoptericola sp. NPDC055881 | reverse complement strand
GCCCCGCACGGGGTGCCCGGCCGCGGTCCGTCCGGGGTCCGTCCGCGGCGCGACGCGCCGACTTGTCTCCCGTGCCCGCACGCCGCACACTCCCGGCGTGCCCACCGTCGAGCCCGACCGCCCGCAGCTCGAGGACGAGACCGCCCCGGTCGACCTCGGACCCGACCCGGCCGTGCTGTCCCTGCTCGGCCTGGACGGCGACATGCTGCGGGTGTACCGGGCGGCCCTGCGCACCGGGGCGACGTCGTCGGGCGAGCTGGCCGCGCTCGCGGGCATCGACGTCGACGGGGCGGAGCGCGGGCTCGCTCGCCTCGCGGCGGACGGCTTCCTCACGGCCTTCGGGGCCGTGGCCCCGCGCGCGGCCCTGCGGTCGGTGGTCACGCGGCGGATGGCGGAGCTCGCGGCGCGGGAGGCCGAGCTGCGCACGGTGGACGCGATGGTGGACGGCCTCGCCGACGGGCTCTGGCCCTCCGACGCGCGGCTGCCGGTCAGCGACGCCAGCCTCGTGGTGGGCACGCCCGAGATCGCGCGGCTGACGACCCACCTCGTGATGTCCGCGCGGCGCGAGGTGCTCGTGCTGGACACGCCGCCGTACGTCCAGCTCGGGGCCGGCCGCCCGGGCGACGCGTCCACGCACTTCAGCGTCGGGGCGGACGACGACGTCGACCAGGCCCTCGCCCGCGGCGTCGTGTCGCGCCGCATCGTCTCCCAGGAGGGCCTGGACGTCCCCGGCCGGGCCGAGGGGATCCTCGAGCTCGGCGGCGCGGGGATGTCCGTCCGCGTCCGCGCGACGCTGCCCACCAAGCTCCTCGTCGTGGACCGCGAGACCGCGCTGCTGCCGCCGTCCGCGTCCGCCGACGCCACGACGACGGCCCTGGTGCTGCGCGGCGGCCTGCTCGCGCACGTCCTCGTGCCGCTGTTCGAGGCGCTGTGGGACGACGCGGTGCCGATCGCCGGCCCGGGGGACGACGACCGGCACCCGGACGGCGCGCTCACCGCCGAGGAGCGCGAGCTCCTCACGATGCTGGCGGCAGGCCTCAAGGACGAGGCCGTGGCGCGCCAGCTCGACGTGCACGTGGCCACGGCCCGCCGGCGCATCACCGCCCTGCTGACGCGGCTTGGCGCGACCAGCCGCTTCCAGGCCGGCGTGCAGGCGGCCCGGCGCGGCTGGCTCGGGGACGCCTGACGCGGCCCCCGAATCACCCCACCGTCGACGTCACCACCCGCCGGTCGGCGACGGTCACCGCGTACGTCTCGCCCGTGACGACCAGCGTCGCGCGCGGCGTCGCGGTGCCCGGCAGCTCCCGCTTCTCCGCACGACGCGCGCTGGTGATGGCGCCGCCGGTGGCGTCCTGCACGTCCTCGGCGTCCACCTCGGGGGTGGCGGCCACGTGCGACCCGACCCACACCTCGACGTCGCCCGGCTCGACGACGCGCACCAGGCGGCGGTCGGCGAACGCGAGGCGCGTGGTGGGGACGTCGAACCGCACGACGACGGACTCCCCCGGCTCCAGCGCGACCCGGTGGTACGCGAGGAGCTGCGCCACGGGCCGGGTGACGGACCCGTGCACGTCGCGCCCGTAGAGCTGCACGACGTCCGACCCGGCGAGCGTCCCCGTGTTGGTGACCCGCACCGCGGCCGCGAAGTCGCCGCCCGCGGCGACCTCGGCGTCCACGTCCAGGTCGGTGTACGCGAACGACGTGTACGACAGGCCGAACCCGAAGGGCCGCAGCGGCGTCGAGTCGGTGGACGTGACGTCCGACGGCCCGCCGAGCACCGGGTGCAGGTAGGAGTACGGCTGCGCGCCCGCCGACCGGGGCAGCGACACGGGCAGCCGCCCCGACGGGTTGACGGCGCCGGCGATCGCCGCGGCGACGGCGGTGCCGCCCTCCTCCCCCGGGAAGAACGCCTGCAGCACGGCACCCGGCCGACGGTCCCCGTCGTCCCCGGTGACGTCGAGCGCCCAGTCGATCGCGTACGGGCGGCCGCTGAGCACCACCATGACGACGGGGGTGCCGGTGGCCAGCACGGCCTCGACGAGGCCCCGCTGCACGCCGGGCAGCTCCAGCGACTCCGCGTCGTTGCCCTCGCCCACGGTGCCGCGGCCGAACAGGCCCGCGTGGTCGCCGACCACGACGACGGCCACGTCGGCGGAGGACGCCGCGGCGACGGCCTCCGCGAAGCCGGACGTGTCCTCGCCCTCGACGTCGCAGCCGGCGGCGTGCACCAGCTCCGGCTGGGGCAGTCCCGCGGCACGGAACGCGCCCCCGATCGCCTCGAAGACGGTGGGGATGTGGAAGCCCTTCGGCACCTCGGGGTGGTGCGCCAGCACGTGGTTGGCGAACGAGTAGCAGCCCATGAGGGCGTCGCTGCGGTGCGCGTTGGGCCCGACGACGGCGACCCGCGCGGGCGCGGCGCTCCACGACCGCAGCGGCAGGACGCCGTCGTTGGTGAGCAGGACGAGCGACTCCTCGGCGAGCCGACGGGCCACGTCACGGTGGGCGGGCGAGTCGAGGTCGACGACCGCGGGCGGCTCGCCGGCGAAGGCGTCGTCGTCGAGCAGCCCGAGCTCCTCCTTCTGCGCGAGGGCGCGCAGCACGGCGCGGTCCACGTACCCCTCGTCGAGCGTGCCCGCGCGCACGAGCGCGGCGAGCGGCTCGAGGTAGGCGTCCCCCGAGGGCAGCTCGATGTCGAGGCCGGCCTCGAGCGCCTGCGCGGCGGCCTCGCCGCGGTCGGCGGCCACGCGGTGCATGACCTCGAGGAACGCGACGCCGAAGTAGTCGGCGACGACGGTGCCGTCGAAGCCCCACCGCTCGCGCAGCACCTCGGTGAGGTACTCCGCGCTGGCGTGCATCGGCACGCCGTCGACGTCGACGTACGACGCCATGACGGACCGCACCCCGCCGTCGCGCACCGCCATCTCGAACGGCGGCAGGTAGACGTCGGCCATCTCGCGCGGTCCGGCCGAGACCGGCGCGTGGTTGCGCCCGGCGCGGGAGCCGGAGTAGCCGACGAAGTGCTTGAGCGTGGCGTGCACGCCCGCGTCCTGCAGGCCGCGCACGTACGCGGTGCCGACCGTGCCCACCAGGTACGGGTCCTCGCCGATGCACTCGTCGACCCGGCCCCAGCGGGGGTCGCGCACGACGTCGAGCACGGGCGCGAGACCCTGGTGGATGCCGAGCTCGCGCATCGAGCCGCCGATGACGCGGCCCATCTCGGCCACGAGGTCGGGGTCGAACGACGCGCCCCACGCGAGCGGCGTCGGGAAGGTCGCGGCCTTCCACGCGGACAGGCCGGTGAGGCACTCCTCGTGCACGAGGGCCGGGATGCCGAGCCGGGTGTCGCGGCGCAGGCGCTGCTGCTCCGCCCACAGCCACGCGGCCCGGTCCGCCGGGTCCACCGGCCGGGTGCCGTACACGCGGGTGTAGTGGCCGATGCCGTGCCGGGTGACCTCCTCGAGCCGGCCGCCGTCACCGGCCGCCATCTCGCCCTGCATCGGCGCGACCACGTCGCCGCCCCGGTCGAGCCAGTAGCCCACCAGCTGCGCGAGCTTCTCGTCGAGCGTCATCCGGGCGTGCAGCGCGCGGACGCGCTCGCTCACGACGGGAGCCGCGGGCAGGGGCGCGGCGGGCTGGGGCACGGCGGGCTGGGGCACGGCGGGCTGGGGCACGGCAGGGACAGGCTGGGTCACGAGCTCTCCTTCGGTCATCCCTTCACGGCTCCCTGCAGGCCGTTCACGATGCGCTTCTGCATCGCGAGGAAGAACACCAGCGCAGGGATCATCGCCAGCGTCGTGAACGCGAACACGCCGGCGGTGTCGGCCGAGTGCTCCGAGGAGAAGTCGGCGACGCCGAGGGGCAGCGTCCGCATGTCGCCCTGCAGCAGCAGCAGGGGCAGGAGGTAGGCGTTCCAGGACCCGACGAACGCGAGCACGCCGACGGTCACCATCCCCGGCCCCGACAGGGGCAGCAGGATGCGCCAGAAGAACCCGACCCGGCTGGCGCCGTCGAGCTGCGCGGCCTCCTCCAGCTCGGCGGGCAGCGCCATGAGGAACGGCCGCAGGATCACGACCGTCATCGGCAGCGCGAACGCCGCCTGCGGCAGCGCGACCCCCCACCAGGTGTTGCCCATCTGGTAGTTCTGCGTGACCAGGATGAACAGCGGGATGATCGCGACGGTGGCGGGGAACAGCAGCCCGATGACGAACACGAGGAACAGCGCCTCGCGCCCCTTGAACCGGTAGCGCGCCAGGGGGTAGGCGGCCATCACGCCGAACACGACGACGACGGCGGTGGTGAGCACGGCGATGATCGTCGAGTTGAGGAAGTACCCCCAGAACGGCGACCCGGGCGCGAGCACCTTGGCGTAGTTCGTCAGCACCCACGGGCCCGGCAGGGCGGCCGGGTCCTCGGCGATCTGCGCGTTGGTGCGGAACCCGCCGAGCACCCCGTACAGCACGGGGCCGAGGGTGACCGCCACCACCACGAGGGCGATCGCGTAGACGAGGACGTTGCCGCCGCCGGCACGTGTGCGGCTCATCGGGTGGCCTCCTGGGTGTCACGGCGCAGCACGACGCGCTGGTAGGCGAGGGCGAGCACCAGGGCGATGACGAAGAGCACCACCGAGGCGGCGCCCGCGATGCCGAAGTTCTGCCGCTTGGTGCCCTCGTTGACCAGGAACGTGGCCATCGTGGTGGTCGCGTTCGCGGGTCCGCCGCCGGTGAGGATCCACACCATGTCGAAGAGCTGCAGCGAGCCGATCATCGACAGGAAGCCCCACGTGCGCATGGTCGGGCCGAGCAGCGGGACCGTGATGCGCCGCTGCACCTGCCACCAGGTCGCGCCGTCGAGCTGGGCAGCCTCGTACAGCTCGTCGGGCACGCCCTGCAGGCCGGCGAGGAAGAGGATCACGGCGAGCCCGAGGTACTTCCAGGTCAGCACGACGAGCACGATGCCGAGCGCGTACTCGGGCGTCCCGAGGAAGCCCTGGTCCGGGCCGTGCAGGCCGACGGCGGCGAGCATCGAGTCGATGACGCCGTACTCCGGCTGGAGCAGCTGGAACCACACGACGCCGGCGATGACCTCCGCCAGCACGTACGGGACAAAGATGATGGTGCGCAGCAGGCCCTGGCCCCACATCTTGCGGTTGAGCAGCAGGGCGATCGCGAGCCCGAGGGGCAGCTGCAGCAGGATCGACCCGACGACGATGACCAGGTTGTGGACGACGGCGTCGGTGAAGACCTCGTTGGTCAGCACCGAGACGTAGTTGCGCAGGCCGACGAAGTCGACCATGGGGCCGTAGCCCTTCCAGCGGTACAGCGACATCTGCACGGCCGTGGCGACCGGGACCACCACGAACGCCACGAGGAGCGCGAGGGCCGGCGTCACGAAGAGAGCGATCTCCGCCCGCTTGCGCCACACCCCGGCACTGCCGCGGCGCCCGTGCGGACGGCGGTGCGGCCGCCCGGGGGGGGGGCCGGGGGGGGGGCCGGGGGGGGGGGGGGGGGTACGGGGGGGGCGAGGTGGAGGAGGGCGCGGGAGGGCCCCCCGGGGCCCG
>NZ_JBSHCR010000126.1:0-5620 GCF_053615895.1 Isoptericola sp. NPDC055881 | reverse complement strand
GTTGCGCACCTTCTGAGACCTCAGAACGTGCGCAACCGCCTGTTCGGCGTTCGGCCGGGCGGGGTGCGGGGCTACTCGGGCGCCGCGAGGGCGGCCTCGGCGACCAGCGTGAGGATCGCGCCAGGATCCGTCGTGTCGTGGCGCGCGACGGCGTGGAGCAGCAGCCCTTCGTAGGCGGCGGCGAGGGCGAGGATCGCGGCGCGAGGTGCTGGCGCGCCGAGGCGCTCCGCGACGCGCTCGCCCCAGTCCAGGAGCGCCTCGCGACCCCGGGAGGCGCGCGCGCGGAGGTCGGCGTCGTGGCTCGCCTCGAGGAAGAGGACGAGGCGAGCGGTCGTGGCAGCGCGGTCGGGGCCGGTCGCCTGCGAGAAGCTCGCGCGGAGCAGGTCCACCAGCTCGCCCGGTGTCCGCGGCTCGGGCGCGGCCGACAGCGCGGCGAGGTCGCGTGCGGCGAGCTCCTCGGCGACGCCGGCCAGCAGGGCGGCTCGGGTGCGGAAGTAGTTCGACGTCGACCCGCGGGGCAGCCCAGCGCGCTCGTCGACCCTCCCGTGGGTCAGGGCGCGCAACCCCTCCGTGCCGAGCAGGTCGACGGCGGCGTCGAGGGCCCGGCGCCGGGACGGGGCGGTGATGGTCACGACGGCACCCTAACCCGAGCACTACGGATGTAGTGACACGACACTACGAACGTAGTACCGTCGGCGGTATGAACGATGCGGTGAGCGGAGGGCGGCCCGCCTCGACACCGCCCGCGGCGACGATGCCCGAGCTGGCCGGGGTCACCCACCGATGGGTCGACGTCGACGGGCTCTCGATGCACGTCGTCGAGCAGGGTTCCGGTGACCCGGTGCTGCTGCTCCACGGGTTCCCGGAGCACTGGTGGGAGTGGCGAGGGGTGATCGGCCCGCTCGCCGCCGACCACCACGTCGTGTGCCCCGACCTGCGCGGTTGCGGCTGGACCGACGCGCCGCCGGACGGTTACACGCACGACCGGCTGCTGGCCGACGTCGTCGGCCTGCTCGACGCGCTGGGCATCGACCGGGCGCACGTCGTCGCGCACGACTGGGGCGCGCTCGTCGGCTTCCACCTCGGCCTCGAGCACCCCGACCGCGCGGTGTCGCTGCTGAGCATGGGTGTGCCCCACCTGTGGCTGCGGTTCGACCCGAGGCTGCTGCTCATGCTGCGGCACACGTGGTTCCAGGTGGTGATCGCCTCACGGCTGAGCGGGCCGCCGGCCCTGTCGCGGGGACGACAGCGGCTGCCGCGCCACCTGCTGCGGGAGTACGGCGACGACCGGGCCGTCATGACCGAGGCCGACGTCGAGACGTACGTCGCACCCCTGCGGCAGCCGGCGCGGGCGCGCGCAGGATCGGCGCTCTGTCGCGACTTCGTGCGGCGCGAGCTGTGGTCCGTGCTGCGCGGGGCGTACCGCGACCGCTACCTGACCACGCCGACCGCCGCGCTGCTCGGCGAGAACGACATCCTCAGCGACCCCGCCCTGCTCGGCGGGTACGAGGCGCACGCGTCCGACCTCACCGTCGAGGTGCTCCCCGGCATGTCGCACTTCCTCGTGGACGAGCGCCCCGACGTCGTCGTCGAGCGGGCGCGGGCCCTGTTCGTCCGGGCCGCGTGAGGGCTCAGACGTCGGCCGAGTGCGCGCCGGTGATGGGCGGGTCGGCCGACCAGGGGAACGTGATCCACAGGTCCGTGTCCCGCCACGAGTAGTCCGGCTGGATGATCGTGCGCGGCTTGGTGTACAGAACCGCGGACCGCGCGTCGGCCCCCTGCTTGGCCAGCAGCTCCATGACCAGCGCGAGGGTGCGGCCCGAGTCCGCCACGTCGTCCACCACGAGGACCCGGGATCCGGGCAGCTCGGAGGTGTCCATGAGCGGGGGCAGCACGCGCGGGTCCTCGAGGGTCTTGCCGATGTCGGTGTAGAACTCGACGTTCAGCGTGCCCACCCCCTTCGTGCCGAGCGCGTACGCCATCGCGCCGCCGGGCACCAGCCCGCCGCGTGCCACAGCGACGACGACGTCGGGCCGGAACCCGCTCGCGACGACTCGCTCGGCCAGCTCGCGGATCGCGACGGGGAGCAGGGTCCAGGTCAGCACCTCGCGCTCGGGCGACGGCGCGGCGTCGACGGAGGGCTCGGGGGACTGTGCGGTCATGGCACCCGAGGGTACGCGCGACGGCGGGCCCCCGTGACCGGGGACCCGCCGTCGTGACGTGCGCACTGCGCGGACCTGGGCGGGCGCCGTGGTGGCGTGCGAGACATCACGCACGGCGCGCGACGGTCACTCCGCGGCGAGGATGTCCACGACGAAGACCAGCGTCTGCCCGGCCAGCTCGTTGTCCGCGCTCTTCTCGGCGCCGTACGCCTGGTCCGCAGGGATCACCAGCAGCACCTGGCTGCCGACGGTCTGCCCGGTGAGGCCCTCGGTCCAGCCCTTGATGACCTGCTGGAGGGAGAACGACGCCGGGGCGCCGCGGTCCCAGGACGAGTCGAACTGCTTGCCGTCGAGCGTCCAGCCCGTGTAGTGCGCCGTGACGGACTGCGTGTTCTTGACCTTGGCGCCGTCGCCCTTGATGAGGGTCTGGGCGACGAGGTCCTTCGGCGCCTTGTAGCCGGCGGGGATCTTCACGGACGGCTTGCCGGAGTCGTCGAGCGTCACGGTGGGCAGGCCTGCGGCCGGCTTGACGGCCTCGCCCTCGGCGCGCGTCGGGATCTTCGTCGCGTCGGTCACCTCGACGAGGTTGACGACGGTGACGGCCTTGCCCTGCTGGTCCTGCGACGGGAAGGCGACCAGCACGCGCGACCCGACCTTCTGGCCGGTGAGCGGCTCGGTGAGGACGCCGTAGTTCGTGTCGCCCAGCACGAAGCTCGCGGGCTGCTTCGTCTTCCAGGTCGAGGTCTGGCTCGTGCCGTCGGCACCGAGGTAGTTCACGAAGTCGATCGTGACCTGCATGCCCTCGGAGAGCTCGGCACCGTCGCCCTCGTCGACGACGCGGGACGTCGGCACGGAGACCTCGAGCGGCGACTTGAAGCTCACCTGGGGCTCCTTGCCGGCGTCGCCCGTCACCTTGACGGCGTCGAGCGCGGCGACGTCCTCCTTGGTCGGCTTCGGCGCCTCGGTGGCCGGGGACGACGACGCGGACGCGGACGGCGTGGCGCCGTCGCCGGAGTCGTCGGCGCAGGCGGTCAGGGTCAAGGCCGTGGCCAGCGCCAGCGCGGCTGCGGCGGCGGACGTGCGGAGCTTCACGGAGTGTCCTTCGGTCGGCGGGTCGAACCGGGACACTGTAACGGCCCCACCTGACCGCGCCGTCCAGGCTTCGGCCGACGAACGACCGCTCCGCGCGACAATGGGTGCCATGCCGTCCAGCCGTCCCTCCCGCAAGCGCCCCTGGGGCGCGTCGCCCCCGCCGCTCGACCTCGACCGTGCCCTGGGCGGGGTGCGGCGGGGGAGCGCCGCGGACGGCGAGTGGACGGTGCGGCGGCTGCGCGGCGGGGACAAGGCGTACCGCTGCCCCGCGTGCCGGCAGGAGATCCCGCCGGGCACGCCGCACGTGGTCGCGTGGCAGCGGGACGTCGTCGGGGGAGAGGCCGCGGGCCTGGACGACCGTCGGCACTGGCACTCGTCCTGCTGGGAGCGCAGGGACCGGCTGCGCTGAGCCGCTGCGCTGATCTACTGCGCTGAGCCAAGGCTCCCTAGGGAGAGCGGCACGCGGACCGGCCAGGACCGCCGGGCGGAACTACGCTGGGCCGTGATGAACGACATCTCCGCCGCTGCCCCCGCCGACGAGGCCACGGGCCACCAGATCCGCTCGCTCACGATGCTCCCCGCACGGCGCGAGGACGTCGAGCTGCACACCGCGGACGGGCTCACCCTCGTCGGCGAGCTGGCCAGGCCGGCCGACCGCGACCCGGTCGCGACCCTCCTGACGTTCCACCCCCTGCCCACGCACGGCGGGTACATGGACTCGCACGTGTACCGCAAGGCGGCCTGGCGTCTGCCGGCCCTCGCCGACCTCGCGGTGCTGCGGTTCAACACGCGCGGAACCTCGTCGCCCCGCGGCACCTCGGAGGGTGCGTTCGACGGCGGGGACGCCGAACGGTTCGACGTCGCCGCGGCGATCGAGCTCGCCGAGTTCCGCGAGCTGCCGCGCCCGTGGCTCGTCGGCTGGTCGTTCGGCACCGAGCTCGTCCTCAAGCACGGCGCCGACCCGAGCGTCGAGGGGGCGATCCTCCTGTCCCCGCCGCTGCACCGCGCCACCGACGAGGACCTCGACCGCTGGGCCGACTTCGGCCGCCCGCTGGTGGTCCTGGTCCCCGAGCACGACGACTACCTGCGCCCCGACGAGGCTCGGCACCGGTTCGCGCGCGTGCCGCAGGCCGAGGTGATCGGCGTCGACGGCGCGAAGCACCTGTGGGTGGGGGAGCCGGCGGTGCGCCGGGTGCTCGACGAGATCGTGGGGCACGTGCTGCCCGGTCATGCCCCGCTGCCCACGCACTACGACGGCACCGTGGAGCAGGCCACGTCCGTGCCGAGCTGAGCCGAACACCCGCGACGACCGATCCGGCGAAGACGAGGAGTCGACGATGACCACCAGCCCTGGGCCCCTGGCGACCTCTGTGCTCCATGA
Organism: Isoptericola sp. NPDC055881; assembly: GCF_053615895.1. Classification (NCBI taxonomy): domain Bacteria; kingdom Bacillati; phylum Actinomycetota; class Actinomycetes; order Micrococcales; family Promicromonosporaceae; genus Isoptericola; species Isoptericola sp. NPDC055881. The sequence continues at coordinate 985 of NZ_JBSHCR010000126.1, read as the reverse complement.
GGGGGCGGGGACGCCGATCCTGCTGCTGCACGGGTTCCCGCTCGACCATCGCATGTGGGCGGCGGCGGCCGGGGCCCTGCCGGAGGGGGTGCGCGCCATCGGCGTGGACCTGCCCGGCCAGGGTCACTCCGACCTCGGCGGGATGGCGCCGCGGCTCGAGGACGTCGCCGACGCGGTGTACCGCACGATGCGCGAGCAGGGGGAGGGCAACGCCGTCGTCGTCGGCCTCTCGATGGGCGGCTATGTGGCGCTCGCCCTGGCCGAGCGGCACCCCGGGTTCGTCGTCGGGCTCGGGCTCGTCGACACCAAGTCGACCGCCGACCTCGAGGCCGCCCGCGCCAACCGCCTGCGGATCGCGGCCGCCGTCACCGCGGACCAGACCCTCGACCCGGTCCTCAGCATGCCGGGCACCCTGCTGGGTTCGACCAGCACGCAGCAGCGCCGCCACCTGTACCCGCAGCTGGAGGCGTGGATCCGGTCCCAGTCGCCGTCCGGCGTCGCGTGGGCGCAGCGAGCGATGGCGGCCCGCCCGGACCGGACGGACGTGCTGCGCAGCTTCGACGGCCCGGTCGCGGTGGTCGTCGGTGCGGAGGACCAGGTGACCCCGCTCGTGGAGGCGGAGCACATGGTGCACGCGGCCCGCGACGGCGCGCTCACGGTGGTGCCCGCCACCGGGCACATGAGCCCGGTCGAGGACCCCGCCACGGTGGCGGCCGCCCTCGCCCTGCTGCACCGGCGCGTGTCGGAGCGCACGAGCCGCCCGCGCTGGCAACTGCGGTCATCAGGTGGACGGAGCCTCGTAGGTCCGTACCGTTGCCGCGATTTTCCGTATCGTCGCGTCGGGGACCTCGTCCGATATGCCCTTCGCGCCGAAGAACGACCAGGAGGTCAGATCTCCCTGGGTGTTCTTGAAGGCGAAGGTCCATGCCTTGCCGTCCGTGGTGCACTTCTTCGATTTCTCCACGCCTGTGGACCAGGCGGTGCC
>NZ_JBSHCR010000125.1:0-5876 GCF_053615895.1 Isoptericola sp. NPDC055881 | reverse complement strand
CGGCGGGCCACCGGTTCTGCATCTTCTTCGGCTGCCCGCCCGGCGGTGGTGGGTACGGAAACGGGTACAATTCGCGACCCAATTCTCGCCGTTTCCGTACCCACAGCGTGGGCTGCGGGACAATGGGCCGGTGCAGTGCCCTCACTTCGACGCCGGTCGCTGCCACTCGTGCACCCTCCTCGCGACGCCGTACCCCACGCAGGTCGCCGAGAAGGAGGCGCACGTGCGGGCCCTGCTGGCCGACGACGGCGTGTCCTGGCTGCCCGCCGTCACGGGCCCGGAGTCAGGGTTCCGCAACAAGGCGAAGATGGTGGTCAGCGGCACCGTCGACGCCCCCGTACTGGGCATCCTCGGCTCCGCCGCCGGCCCGTTCGCCGGGCAGGGCGTCGACCTCACCGACTGCGGCCTCTACCCGCCCGCGCTGCAGGCGACGTTCCCCGCGCTCGCCGAGCTGATCACCCGGGCCGGCCTGCAGCCCTACGACGCGACGTCGCCGTCCCGCGGCCCCCGACGCCGGGAGACGGCGCGCGAGTCGGCCTGGCGGGGCGAGCTCAAGCACGTCCTGGTGACGCTGTCGGCCGACGGCGAGCTCATGGTGCGGTTCGTGCTGCGCAGCCAGGAGCCCGTGGCCCGGCTGCGCAAGCACCTGCCCTGGCTGCTGGCGGCGCTGCCGCAGGTCGCGGTCGTGAGCGTCAACGTCCAGCCCGCGCACGCGGCAGTGCTCGAGGGCGAGCAGGAGATCGTCCTCACCGAGCGCCAGTCGCTGCCGATGCGGCTCGACGGCATCACGCTGCACCTGCGCCCGCAGAGCTTCTTCCAGACGAACACCGCCGTCGCCACCGCCCTGTACGCGCAGGCCCGGGAGTGGGTCGACGAGGTGGCGCCCGCCTCGCTGTGGGACCTGTACTGCGGCGTCGGCGGCTTCGCGCTGCACTGTGCGGCCCCGGGCCGCGCCGTCACCGGCATCGAGATCTCCGCCGAGGCGATCGCCAGCGCGAGCAGCACGCGCGACGAGCTCGCCCACCTGCCCGCGGACGCCGTCGTCGGCGGCCGCGATGCCGCCTGGTGGGCCGACGCCGTGCGCGACGTCCGGTTCGCGGCCGGGGACGCCACCACGTTCGCCCAGGACGGCGGGGTGCCCGCGCCCGAACTGGTGGTCGTCAACCCGCCGCGGCGCGGCATCGGCGCCGACCTGTCGCGCTGGCTGGAGGAGTCCGGCGCCACGCACGTGCTCTACTCCAGCTGCAACGCGGTGACCCTGGCCGAGGACCTCGCGCGCATGCCGTCGTTGCGGCCCCGGCGCGCGCGCCTGCTCGACATGTTCCCGCAGTCCGGTCACTACGAGGTGCTGGTGCTGCTGGAGCGCACCGCCGGCTGAGCCGGTCGGCGGGCAGGTCGGGCAGCAGTTCGGGCGGCAGTTCGGGCGGCAGTTCGGTCGGCAGGAGTCAGCAGGTCTGCAGCCAGCCCGGCCAGATGCCGGTGCGCACGAGGGAGACCGACGTGTCGGCGTCGGCGGGAGCGTCGACCGTGACGGCGACGCCGGCCTGCTGGTAGCGGCGCGACGCGACGTACCAGCTGCCGTCCCGGCACTCCCGCGCGGAGATCCAGCTCTTGGACGGCGAGACGGCGACGATCTCGACTTCGTCCTGGCTCGGCGTCACCCGGAACACGCCGCGCAGCCCGGGCAGGTCCGCCTGGACCGTGGACCGGACGGGGTCCGGGTCCCGCGTCGGCGTGGGGGTGGGCGTCGGGGTGGGCCTCGGAGTGGACGTCGTCCGCGTCGGCGTCGGCGTCGGGGTGGGCGTCGGGCGCGTGGTGGTCGGGGGCTTGCCGGTCGGGGCCGTGGCGGTCGGGGCCGTGGTGGTCGGGTCCGGGGCGCTCGACGACGACCCGCCCGGGGTCGCAGACCCCGGGGTCCCGGGCGTCGAGGGGGTCGGGTCGGCAGGCGTCGTCGGCTGCGTCGTCGGCGTCGTCGGAGATGTCGGCGTGGGGAACGCTGGGCCCGACGTCGCCGGAGCGGTGGGGTCCCCCGTCGGCGTCGCGCCGTCGGCCGGGATCGGGTCCGGCGTGCTGGTCGAGGCGTCCGGCTCGGGCTCGGCCGGCGCGGCGGGCGGCGTCGCCGTCGGTGCGGGTGCCGCGACGGACGCGGTGGCCGCCGGCACGGGCGGTGCGGCCACGGGGCCGCCCCCACCACCGCCGAGGGCTACGGCGACGGCGGCCACGGCCACCCCGGCGACCGTGCCGGCGGCGACGAGACCGCCCTTGCCGAGCTGGCCGAGCTGGAGGACGAGCGCCCGCACCCACTCCCCCGCGGCCGCCAGCGCGGCGCCCACGGGCCCGGCCCAGCCGAGCACTCCGGACCCCGACGCCTCTGCGCCCAGCACACCCACGACCACCGGGGCCGCACCGCTCGCGACCGTGCCCGCGACCGGGCCCGCCAGCAGCAGGGGGCCGGCGTCGCGCACGGCCCAGCCGGCCTCCCGGACGTCGATGAAGGCCCGCATGCAGTCCTGGCAGCCGAACAGGTGCGCCTCGAGGACCGTGCGCCGCACCGGGGTGAGGCGGTGGCGCACGTACGAGTGCAGGGACTGGCGGGTGTCGACGCACCCGGGCGGGCACGCCCGGGCGTGCGCCGCCGCGAAGGCCGCGGCCAGCCGCTCCTCCGCCCGGCGCAGCCGGTGCAGCACCGCTCGGGCGTGCATCCCCAGCTCGGCGGCGATCTCGGCAGCCTCGCGGCCCAGGACGTGCCGGTCCCACAGCAGGCGCTGGTCGTCGTGCGGCAGCGTGGCGAGCGCGGTGCGCAGGACGGACGGGTCGACGGTCCCCGCGGCGCCCGGACCCTCGTCGCGCCCGGCGTCCGCGGCCGCGGCGCGCATCCGCTCGATCGCGTCGTCGGCGGGGCCGCGGCGCGCGGGCGCGTCGCCGTCGTGCGTCGTGGTCACGCGGCGCTCCCGTCCTTGCCGATCGTGTGCGGTCCCGGCGCGGTCCGCCGCCGCGCCCGGGACATGATCGCAGCGAGGGGTGGGGCGAAGGCAAGTCCCCTGGCAGGTCCGGGGTGGGTGGGCTCTCCCGGCGGACCGGACCGCGAAGCCCCGTGCAGATCCTGCAATCCGCCAGCCGACGGTGCGCCGGGCAACTACTTTCGCTCGTGGCCGGCAGACCACCGACCGACGACCAGCGCAAGGAGGAAGCATGGGGACGCCCCGGTCGGTGTGGAGCGGCGAGCCCGCGACGGTGGTCGTGGACGACGTGCGCGTGAGCTACCGGAACTTCACCCTCGGCCCCGTGAGCACCACGTTCGCGCGGGGGGTCGCCTGCGTGGTGGGGGTGAACGGGGCGGGGAAGTCGACGCTCTTCCGGGTGCTCGCCGGCCTCGAGAAGGGCCGGTCCGGCTCGGTGCGGCTCGCAGACTCCTCCCGCGCTCCGCACCAGGTCGGGCTGCTGCCCCAGGACGTGGACTTCCCGGGCCTGGCCACCTGCGCCGAGTACCTGACGCACATCGCCTGGCTGTTCTCCGTGCCGCGTACCCACCGCGCCGACGCGGTGGCCGACGCGCTCAGCGCCGTGGGGTTGTCCGACCGCGCGGGCTCCCGGATCTCGACGCTGTCCGGCGGCATGCGGCGGCGACTCGGCCTCGCCCACGTGCTGGTCCACTCCCCGGACCTGCTGCTGCTGGACGAGCCGACCGCGGGCCTCGACCCGCTGCAGCGGGTCGCGATCCGCGACACCATCGGGGCGATCGCCGCACAGCGCACCGTGGTGGTCTCCACCCACCTCGTCGAGGACGTCGCCGCCCTCGCCGACCGCGTCCTCGTGTTGCGCGAAGGCTCGGTGCGCTACGACGGCACCGTCGACGAGCTCGCGGCACACGACGCCCCCGACGCCCCCGGAGCCACCGCGCTGGAACGAGCCATCACCGCCGTGCTGTCCACCCCGATATCCGGGGCTGCCGCATGATCCACTACCTGGCCAAGACCCACCTGGGGTTCTGGGCCTTCGTCGCGCTCGCCGTGCTCTCGGCGATCAACATCGTGCAGGACGGTTGGACCTGGAACGGCAACATCTCGCTGGCGGCCGGCGAGCTCGGTGTCCCGTACTACATCTTCGGCATCATGTTCGCCGCCGTGGTGGCCGTGGACGCCGCGCGCCTGTCCTCCCCCGGGCGGCAATACCTGGCAGGACTCCTGCCGTCGTGGCGCAGCCCCTACGTCGTCGCCCTCGCGGCCGCGTGGGTGCCCGTCGCCGCGATCCAGCTCCTGATCGGGCTCGTGACCCTCGCCCTCGTCGCACCGTCCGAGGTGAGTGCCGCGACGGTCGCTCGGGCACTGCTCGCCCTGGCCATGCTCCCGTTCATCAGCCTCGCGGCGGGTGCCGTCGGCAGCTTCATCGGCCGGTACACCCGCCCGCTGATCGCCGCACTGCTCGCCGCCGGAGCCCTGTTCGCCCTGTTCGAGTACTTCGGTGCTCACCCGGGGTTCATCCCTCTGAACTTCGGCATGTACGAGGTCGCGTGGATCGGCGGCGAGTACTCGGCCTCCTACCTGCTGGCGCAGATCGGCGTGCTGACCGTGGCCTCGGCCCTGCTGCTCCTCGCCCCGGTCCGGCTCCGCGGCCACTCCGCGCTGCCCTCGGCCACGGGTCTGGTCACCGGCCTGCTCGGCCTCGCGCTTCTGGCCGCCCCGCTCCCCGGCATGCCCCAGGACCGCGTGGTCGACGCATGGCACCCACCCACCGTGTGCGGCGGCAACCCCACGATCTGCACCTACACCGAGAGCGAGGCCTGGCGAGACTCCTACGTCCGGTTCCTCACCCGCCTCACCGACGCAGCACGCGACCACGGCTACCCCGCCTTCGTCCCCGACCGCTTCGTCGAGGTGGCGCCCTGGGGGGACGAGCAATCGACGCCCGGGGAAAGGGTCTTCTGGTTCACCCTCGACCCCCACGTCCCGCAACCCGACGGGGGCGACCAGCCCGGTCTCGGTGACGTCGACTACGTGGTCAATCTCTTGTCGCCGCTGCACTGCCCACAGTTCGAATCCGACGGCGGGCCGAGCGACGCCTTCTGGACCGACGAGGCACAACTCGCCGCCACCTGGCTCTCCCTCGAACGAGACATCGACCCGCTCGACCTCAGCGAAATTGCCGAGACCAAGAACTTCACACCCCTCTCCCCCGCGCAGACCGAGAAGATCCTCGCGAGGTTCGACCGGTGCGACTTCTAGCACGCGGATCGACCGTCCGGGGACTCCGGGCGTGGTGCGCCGTCCACGACGTGCGCACCGCGCTCGCCCTGACCGTGCTCGCCGCCCTCGGCACCGCGCTGACGGCCGGCACCGACGTGGACGGCATCGGCGAGCTGGTGCGGTTCCCCCTGCCCGTACCGGTGCCGCAGTTCGTCGCGCTCCTCGCCGGGATCGCGATCGGCGCCGCCGCCACCTATCGCGTCGACCCCCGTTTCCCCGTCGGGCCGCCGGGGACGCGCCGGCTCAGAGCAGCGCGTCTCGGGTGGGTCACCGCCGTCACCGTCGTGGTCGGCACCCTCACGACGATCGGCTTCGCAGGTGCGCCGTTCGCGGCGTACTCCTCGGTCGCGGCCAACGTGGTGCTCTTCGGCGGGCTCGCCCTCCTCGCCGTCGCCGCCGGGCAGGCCGACCTGCTGTGGCTGCCCCCCGCGGCGTTGCTGCTCGTCGCGATGCTCTACGGCTCGGGAGACCTGGCCGAGGACTTCTTCTGGTGGGCCTCCTGCCTGCAGGACACCGCCGGCCCGGCCCGTTGGGCCGCCAGCCTCGCGGTGTTCCTCGTCGCCCTCGCCGCGTATGCCCGCGCCACGCCGCGGCTCGCGGCCCGTGGACGTCACGGCCCGCCGCGCGGCGGGC
>NZ_JBSHCR010000124.1:0-6255 GCF_053615895.1 Isoptericola sp. NPDC055881 | reverse complement strand
CAACTCTCCCCCCACGCCCCCCCCGGGCCCGGGTTTGTTATCTATTGGGGGGGTACCCGGGTGGTGTCCCCCCCCCTTTTTCCCCCCCACAACCCAGGTCAGCCGGCCAGGTGGCTCCAGCGCGGCGCGAGCTCGTGCCAGGGTCCGACCTCCGCCACGCGCCCGTCCGTGAGGACGACGACGCGGTCGGCGCGCGACAGCGCCGCGCGCTTCGACGTCGCGCCCACGACGGTGGTGCCGCGCTCGCGCAGCGACGCCCACAGCTCGATCTCGGTGGTGGCGTCGAGCGCGCTCGACACGTCATCGGCGAGCAGCAGCTCGGCGTCGGTCGCCAGGGCCCGAGCGAGCGCGAGCCGCTGCACCTGGCCGCCCGAGAGCCGCACGCCGCGGTGCCCGACGAGCGCGTCCGGCCCGCCGGCCTCGGCGACGTCCTGCCCGAGCCGCGCCGCCGCGACGGGGCCGTCGACGTCCCGCTCGTGGTCGAGCCGCACGTTCTCGGTGAACGTGCCCGACAGCACCCGCGGCACCTGGGCCACGTGCGCCACCTGCCCGGGGCGCAGGAACGACTGGGCGTCGGTGACGTCGCGCCCGTTCCACCGGATGCTCCCCGTGTGCTCCATGAGGCCGCTCAGCGCGGACAGCAGGCTCGACTTGCCGGAGCCCACCTGCCCGAGCAGCAGCACGAGCTCGCCGCGCCGCACCTCCAGGTCGACGTCGGACACGCCGATCGTGCCGTCGTCGTGCACCGCGGTGACACCCTCCAGGTGCAGCCGCTCCAGCGTCTGGCGCGGGCCGGCCGCCGGCAGGGGCGCCGCCCCGGTGAGGAGGTCGACGCCGGCGGGCACGTCCATGAGGTCGGCGCCGGCGGCGAAGCGGCCCGTGGCGCGCTGCCACGACCGGGTGCCCGGCGCCTCGGTCACTACCGCGCCCGCGACGACGCCGAACCACCCGAAGCCGTTCACCGCGTTCGCGACCAGCAGCGCCGTGGCCAGCCCCCACGTGCCCGTGAGCAGGCCCGCCCACGCGGCGACGACGCCGAGCTGCACCATGATCATCGGCACGCCGTCGAGGGCCGCCTGGATCCGGTGCTCGAAGATCGCCGCCCGCACGCGCCCCCCGTCCACCTGCCGCAGGTGCGCGTGCACCTCGGGGGTGCGCGCCGCGAGCTTCACGGTGCGGGCCGAGTCGAGCGTCGAGACGAGCGCGCGGCCGAACCGGGCGCGCGCCGCGGACGAGCGCGTCGCCGACCGGCCGGCGATCGGCCGCCCGATCGCGGACGCCGCCGCCGAGACGACCATGACGGCGAGGAGCACGCCGCCCGCGAGCCACGAGCCGCTCAGCAGCGCGGTGACGCCGGCGATCACGAGGCCGTTGACGAAGTCCACCCAGCGGTCGGCGTACCGCACGAACCGGTCGGCGTCCATCGACCTGGCCACGACCTCGCCCGGCGGCGTCGCGCGCAGGCGCCGCTGCCGCGTCTGACCGGCCATGACCGACATCCGCACGCGCAGCAGCACCTCCACCCACCACCGCGGGTAGACGAACAGCGCCCAGGCGAGCGCCAGCGGCGCCACCACGAGCAGCACGACGAACGACACCAGGAGCGCCGTCGGGAACCCGTCGTCGAGCCCCTCGACGGCACGGCCCCACAGGAAGCCGGTGAGCGCGCCCTGCGCGGAGACGAGGCTCGCCACCAGGAACAGGGCGGCACCCAGCGCACCCCAGGCGGGCCGCACGAACAACGCGTGCAGCACGCCGCGCGCCAGGCTCGGGCCCTCGCCCGGGTCCTCGAGCTCGGGCGGCGCGCCCCGGCGTCGCCGACCGCCCACGGCGTGCGTCGTCGGGGTCAGCGCCGTCGCCACGGCCTCGGCGGACCCGGCGCTCGCGACCGGCGCGTCGCCGGCGAGGTCGTCCGCGGGCAGGTCGTCGGCCGGCGCAGGGTCGGCGGGCGCGAGGGCTCCGGCGTCCGCGACGTCGCTCGCGCGCAGCAGGTCGCGGTACGGCCCGTCCTCGCGCGCGAGCCGCGCACGCGGGCCCTGCTGCACGACGCGACCGTGGTCCAGCGCCGCGAGCAGGTCGGCACGCTCGATGGTCGTGAGGCGGTGCGCGACGAGCACGCCCGTCCGTCCGGCGAGCAGCCGCTCCGACGCCGCCACCACCCGCGCCTCGGTGAGGGGGTCCATGCGCGCGGTGGCCTCGTCGAGCACGACCACCTGCACGTCGCGGACCAGCAGGCGCGCGAACGCCACCAGCTGCTCCTCCCCTGCGGACAGCGACGTCCCGCCCGGGCCGAGCAGGGTGTCGAGACCGTCGGGCAGCCCCGACACCCACGCGTCCAGGCGCAGCTCGCGGACCGCGGCCTCGACGTCCGTGCGCGGCACGTCGGCGAAGAGCGCGATGTTCTCGGCCAGCGTCCCGGCCAGGATCTCGGTGCGCTGCGTCACGACGCCCACCGCGGCACGCAGCCTCTGCAGGTCCAGGTCGCGCACGTCGACGCCGCCCAGGAACACCGTTCCCGGCTCGGGCTCGACGGCGCGCGAGAGCAGGGACGCGAGCGTCGACTTGCCCGACCCGGTGCGGCCCACGAGCGCGACGGTCTGGCCTGCCGGCACCCGCAGGTTCACGCCCTGGAGCGCGAAGGTGCCCTCGGCGTAGGAGAAATGCAGGTCGCGCAGCTCGATGCCGACCGGCCCGTCGGGCAGGTCGCGGCCGCCCGTCGGCTCCGGCTCGACACCGAGCATCTGCTTGATGCGCGTGATCGCGCCCAGCCCCTCCTGGATGTCCGGCAGGTGGTGGATGAGGTTGTCCACCTGGCCCACGAACATGGCGGTGACGAGGAACAGGGTCACGAGGTCCTGGACGGGCAGCTCCCCGCCCGAGGCCAGGGCGGCACCGGTCACGGCGACACCCGCGAGCAGGGCCGCCAGGACCAGCCCGGCACGGCGCAGCATCTTCGACTCGACCGTCACGACCGCCGCGAACTTGCGGTGCACGTCCGCCGAGCGCTGCGCCAGCCGGCGGACCGCGAACGGCTGGCCCAGGCTGGTGCGCAGGTCGTCGCGCGCGGCGACCGACTCCTCGAACGTCGCCGCGTGGTCCGTCCAGGCGGCCTCCTCGACGACCTTGCGGCGAGCGATCTCGCCCAGCATCGGCCGCACGAGGAACCCGGCCAGGACCCCCAGCGCCGGGAACAGCGCCCACGCCGGCCACCAGGTGAGCCCGGCCACGACCCACATCGGCACCACGCCCACGACCGTGCGCCCCGCGCCCCACAGCTGGCGGCGCACGAGCGTGCCGACGGCGTGCGTGTCGTCGTCGACGCGGTCGAGCACCTCGCCCACCGCCTGCTCCGTGAGCGTCGCGAGCGGCTGGTGCAGGGCGGCCGTCAGCAGGTCGCCCCGCAGCCGACCCTCGGCCCGGTCCACGACGCCCGCCCACACGACCTGCCCGGCCGTGTCGAACAGGGCGGCGCCGACCACGCAGAGCGTGAGCAGCAGGAGCAGCCCGGTCGTCGGGTCCTCGGCCAGCCGACCCGCGACGACCGTGCCGAGCGCGGCACCGACCGCCCCGAGGGTGAGCGCGACCATCGCGACCGCCGCGACCGGCCCCCGCAGGCGGCGCCAGTCGAGGCGACGGGCAGGGTCGTCGTGGGGGGCGGCCGGGGTGGTCAGGTCGTGGTCCGCGCGGGCGGCAGGGGCGTCGATCATGGCCCGGAAAGCCTATGCGGGCCCACCGACGCCCCGCCGCTCTTTATCGGGCGTCCGACAGGTCAGATCAGGCCGAGGGCCCGCACCGCGTCCCGCTCCTCGGCAAGCTCCGCCACGCTGGCGGTCATGCGCGCCCGGGAGAGCTCGTCGAGCTCCAGCCCCTCCACGACCTCCCACGCGCCGCCCGACGACGTCACCGGGAACGACGACACCAGGCCCTCCGGCACGCCGTACTGACCGGTCGACCACAACCCGGCGCTGGTCCAGTCCCCGTCGGGCGTGCCGAGCACCCAGTCGCGGACGTGGTCGATCGCCGCGTTGGCGGCCGACGCCGCGGACGAGGCACCCCGCGCCTCGATGATGGCGGCGCCCCGCTTGGCGACGGTCGGGATGAAGTCGTCCTCCAGCCAGGCCGGGTCGTCCTGCGCGAACGACGCGCCCGCCGTGCCCGCGACGTCGGCGTGGAAGACGTCCGGGTACTGGCTCGCCGAGTGGTTGCCCCAGATCGTCACCCGGCGCACCTCGGAGACGGGCACGTCGGCCCGCTTCGCCAGCTGCGACAGCGCGCGGTTGTGGTCCAGGCGCGTCATCGCCGTGAACCGGTCCTTCGGCACGTCGGGCGCGTTCGACGCCGCGATCAGCGCGTTCGTGTTCGCGGGGTTGCCCACCACCAGGACCCGCACGTCGTCCGCCGCGCCGTCGTTGATCGCCCGGCCCTGCGGCCGGAAGATGCCGCCGTTCGCCTCCAGCAGGTCCGCGCGCTCCATGCCCGGCCCGCGCGGCCGCGCCCCCACCAGCAGCGCCACGTTCGTCCCCGCGAAGCCCGCCGCCGGGTCGTCGTGGATGTCGATGCCGTCGAGCAGCGGGAACGCGCAGTCGTCCAGCTCCATCGCCGTGCCCTCGGCAGCCTTCACCGCCTGCGGGATCTCCAGCAGCCGCAGCCGCACGCGGGTGTCGGGGCCGAGCATCGCGCCCGACGCGATCCGGAAGAGCAGCGCGTACCCGATCTGGCCCGCGGCCCCGGTGACGGTGACGTTCACTGGTGTGGTCATGCCCCTACTCTGACGCAGCCGGGCCCCCGGGTCGACCGCCCGGAGACGGGCGTGCACAACCCGCACGGACCGGCGCACCGCCGTCGTGGCGGGGGCGCGGCCCGCACCGACGCGCGGTACGGTGCGAACTAGCGCCACCGTCGGCCCGCGCTCAGCAACCGTTCAGACCGCGGTGGAAGCATGCCCGCGCAGCCGGCCGTGAGGCCGGTCACGCACGACCGGCCCCTCCGACGCGAGGGGCACTCCGAGACGCCCGTCTCCCGAGCAGAGAAGGACCCTCATGTCCCACGACATCGCCGCCGAGGGCGGTACGGCTTCGGTCGACGTCGAGACGGCGCGCGACGCGCCCGAGTACGGCCTGTTCGCGCGCCTCGCCGCCGAGGCGTTCGGCACGTTCGTGCTGGTGCTCGGGATCGTCGGCACCGCGACGTTCAACGCGGCCAACAACGGCCAGATCCTCCCGGTGGCGCTCGCAGGCGGCATCCTCGTCATGGGCGCGATCGCCGCCGTGGGCGGGGTCTCCGGCGGCCACTTCAACCCCGCCGTGACCCTGGGCGTGACGCTCGCGGGCCGCGCCGCGTGGCGTGACCTCGTCTGGTACTGGCTCGCCCAGCTCGTCGGCGGCGTCGCTGCCGCGGCCGTCCTCTTCTCGGTCATCCCGAGCGGGTACCCGGCGCTGCTGGGCGCGGCGGACAAGGCCGCCGTCTTCGCGGGCACGGCCAACGGCTTCGGCAGCCACTCGCCGCTCGCGACGCTCACCGCGTCGTCCGGCAACCCCGTGGAGTTCACGCAGTGGTCCGCGCTGCTCGTCGAGGTCGTCGTGACGGCGGTCTTCGTCGGCATCATCCTCGCCGTGACGAGCAAGCGGTCGAAGTCCGCGTTCGCCCCCGTCGTCATCGGCCTGGCGCTCGGCGCCCTGATCATCGTGGCCTGGCCGGTCACCAACGCGTCCCTCAACCCGGCGCGCTCGTTCGCCTCGGCGGTGTTCGCCGGCGGCTGGACCTGGGGCCAGCTGTGGCTGTTCGTCGTCGGACCGCTGGTCGGTGCGGCGCTCGCCGCCCTGTTCACGCGGGCCTTCCAGCCCGTGCCCGCCGTCGCGCTGACCGAGTTCGAGTACGCCGCCGTGACCGTGGACGAGACGTCCCGCGTCCCGGAGCGCGTCGTCGAGCGTGACGCCGCGGTGGACGCTGACCGGAACGCTGAGCACGACGTCGTCGACGACGGCGCGGTGCCCCCCGCAGCCGAGGGCGACCCGGCCCTGGGTCGCGGCGTTGTCGCCGACGTCCCCGCGGACGACGACGAGCCGAAGGGCGACGCGCCCCGCGTCTGACGCAGGGCTCGGCACCGCTCAGCGGGAACCAGCACGGCGAGAGGGCCCGGCCCCCACCGGGGGCCGGGCCGCTCGGTCTGTCGGGCGTGGCTGCATTTCGTGCGTGGGGGCGGGGCGCCGGCGGCCGTCAACGCAGGCCCGGCGCGGGGAGCGGCCGCACCCCCCA
>NZ_JBSHCR010000123.1:0-6304 GCF_053615895.1 Isoptericola sp. NPDC055881 | reverse complement strand
GCGTCGCCCGCTCCCGCGGACGACGCGCCGGAGGTCCCGGAGGGCTGAGCCGCCGGGACCCGGTCGAGAGGCCGCCGGCTCAGCGGGCGGCGGGCCCGTCGTCGGGACCTTCGTCAGCCCCGTCGTCCGACGTCGGGGTGCTGCCCGGCTCGACGTCGGCGGACGCGCCGCCGCTCTCCGCGGCGCCGAAGATCTGCGCGAGGGCGGCGTCGACGTCCGACTGCTCGTCGGCCTGCGCGGCGCGCCGGGCGAAGTACCCCGCGGGGTCGTCGAGGTCCGCGGTCCCCGGCAGCAGGTCGGGGTGGTCCCAGACGGCGTCGCGCGCCTCCGGCCCGCCCTCTGCCATGACGTGCGCGAAGAGGGCCGTCGCGTCGCGCGAGCGACGCGGCCGCAGCTCGAGGCCCACGAGGGTGGCGAAGGTGTGCTCCGCGGGCCCGCCCGCCGCGCGGCGGCGGCGGATCATCTCGCGCAGGGGGTAGGTGTGCGGCAGGTGGGGGAGCGCGGCGGACGCGGCGACCTCCGTCACCCACCCCTCGACGAGCGCGAGGGCGGTCTCGAGGCGCAGCAGCGTGGCCTCCTGCTCCGGCGTGTGCTGCAGCCCGAAGACGCCGCCCGTGAGCGCGCCGCGCAGGGCCTCCGGGTCGCTGGGGTCGATGTCGCGGACCTGCTGCTCGAGCACGTCCAGGTCGATCGTGATGCCGCGCGCGTACTGCTCCACCAGTCCGTGCAGGTGGGCCGCGAGCCACGGGACGTGCGTGAACAGCCGCGCGTGCGCGGCCTCGCGCAGCGCGAGGAAGTGGCGCACCTCCTCCAGCGGCGCGTCGAGGCCGTCGGCGAACGCCGCGACGTTGGTGGGCAGCAGCACCGTCGCCGGCTCGGAGAGCAGCGGGACGCCGACGTCGGTGGACCCGAACACCTCCCGCGAGAGGGTGCCGGCGGCCTGGCCCACCTGCATGCCGAAGACGGCCGACCCGAGGCGGCGCATCATCTGGGCGGGGTCGAGGCCGCCGCCCAGCGCGCCTGCGGGCAGCCCGCCGAGGCCGGGCATGCCCAGCGCGTCGCCGTCGTCGAACCCGCCCGGCAGCTGGTCGCGCAGCACGGTCGCCAGCGCCTCGGCGACGGACGTCGCGACCGGCGCGACCAGGCGGTGCCACGCCGGCAGGGTGGCCTCCACCCACTCCGAGCGGCTCCAGGCATGGGTGCGGCCGCCGGCGGGCGGCAGGTCGGTCACGGCGTCGAGCCACAGCTCGGCCACCGCGAGGGCGTCGGTCGCGGCCTTGGCCTGGCCACCCGTGAGCGACGGGTCGCCTTCCGCGACCGCCACCTGACGGGCGACGTCGTGCGCCACGTCGGTGTTCACGGGACCGTCGCCGGACGCCGACAGCAGGCGCTGCACCTGCGCGAGGACGTGCTGCATGGTCGCCGGGTCAGGGGTGCCCGCCCCGGGCATCCCGGCAAGCGCCGCCGGGTCGATGCCCTGCGCGCGCATCTGCTCCAGCACCTCGTCGGTGCGTTCGCCGAAGAACCCCTCCAGCATCGAGCGCAGCATGCGCTCGCGCTCCTCGGCACCCTCGGGGTCGTCGGGAAGGTTGCTCATGAGGGCTCCTCGCCTGGCTGCGAAACGGCTAGGGAATGGTTGCGGGCGGTTCCGGTCGGACGGCGGCCGTGCCGACCGGATCACCGTAACCACCGACGACGTCCGACCGGGCCGTGAGGTTCCGGAGGTTCGCTCTGGGCGCAGATCCCCCGGAGACCCCTGACGGCCGAGGTCCGCGGGCCGCGGACCTGGCGCGGGGTCCAGGAACGTCGGCGATGATGTGGCGGTGACCTTCGACCGCGACATCATCGCGTCCGACGACCCCTCGGCGTCCGCGGACGGCGTCGTCCCCGCACCGCGCGCGTCGCGGCGCAGCGTGACCCTGGGCGTGTCCCTGCTCGTGACGGCGCTGCTCGCCGCGGTGCTCCTCGTGCTCCCGGCGCCGTACGCGATCCGGGCCCCCGGCCCGACCGAGGACACGCTCGGGCTCCAGGGGGCGGACGTGGCCGGGTCGGGCGCGACGTCGAGCGGCGGGAAGAGCGCGACGGCGCAGCCGGTGGTGGAGATCGAGGGAGCCAAGACCTACGACGTGACCGGCGAGCTGCGGCTCACCACCGTGAGCGTCTATGGCGGGCCGGGCGGCGACGTCCTGCTCGGTGACGTCCTGTGGGGCTGGGGCTCGGGCGAGCGGTCGGTGCAGCCGGTCGAGTCGATCTTCCCGGAGCAGACCACGCAGGAGCAGCAGCAGCAGGTAGGGCAGGCGCAGATGGCCGGGTCGGAGTCCTCCGCCACCGTGGCTGCGCTGACGGAGCTGGGGTACGAGGTGCCCGCCACGCTGACGGTCGCGGGCGTGGCGCCCGGGTCCGGGGCCGACGGGGTGGTGCGGGCCGGCGACGTCATCCGCAGTCTCGACGGGCACGACATCACCACCCACCAGGACCTGCTCGCCGACCTCGACGACGTCACCCCGGGCGACGACGTCGTGCTCGGCGTCGACCGCGACGGCAAGCCGGAGGACCTCACGGTCACGACGGCGGAGGGCGACGGGCGCGCGGCGCTGGGCGTGTACCTCGACCCGTCCTACGACTTCCCCGTGGACGTGACGATCCGGCCGGGGGACATCGGCGGCCCGAGCGCCGGCACGATGTTCGCGCTGGCGATCATCACCAAGCTCACGCCCGAGGACGAGCTGCACGGCGCGCACGTCGCCGGGACGGGGACGATGAGCGTGGACGGCGAGGTCGGCCCGATCGGCGGCATCCAGCAGAAGCTCTTCGGCGCCCGTGACGCCGGCGCGGACTGGTTCCTCGCCCCGGCGCGCAACTGCGACGAGGTCGTCGGGCACGTCCCGGACGGGCTGCGCGTCGTGAAGATGTCCACCCTCGACGACGCCCGCGCGGCCATCGAGGACATCGGCGCCGGGAAGGGTGCGGACCTGCCCACGTGCTCGTGACCGGCGCGTGAAGGTGCTGTCGCCCACGGGGGGACGAAGCGTGGGAACCTGAGGGATGACAGGGACGTTCACACCCAGAACGTCCGTCCGTCCCGAGCACGAGTGAGGTGCCCGCACCGTGTCCTTCGCTGCCCCGCCCCGTCGACGTCCCGGCCCCCCGGCCAAACGCCGACGCAGCCCCCTCGCGATCACGCTCGTGGTGGTCGCCGCGGTCGTCATCGCGCTGCTGCTCCTCGCCCAGTTCTGGACCGAGGTCATGTGGTTCGACGCCCTCGGCTTCGGCAACGTGATCTGGACGGAGTGGATCACGCGCGGGATCCTGTTCGTCCTCGGGTTCCTGGTGATGGGCGGCGCGGTCTTCTCCTCGTTCGCCGTCGCCTACCGGGTCCGTCCCGTGTACGCGCCGTCGACCCCTGAGCAGGCGACGCTCGACCAGTACCGGGAGGCGATCGAGCCCCTGCGCCGGGTCGTCACGATCGCGGGGCCGGTGGTCGTCGGGTTCTTCGCCGGCGTGGCCGCGTCCGCGCAGTGGCGCAGCGTCCTCCTCGCGATCCACCCGGCGTCGTTCGGCAAGACCGACCCGCAGTTCGGTCTCGACCTCGGGTTCTTCGTCTTCAGCCTTCCCGCGCTGCGGTTCGTCGTGAGCTTCTTCATGGCGGTCGTCATCATCGCGGGCATCGCGGCGCTGGTGACCCACTACCTGTACGGCGGCCTGCGGCTGGGCCCCGTGCCCGCCGGGACGCCGCGCACCACGCGGGCGTCCCGCGTGCACCTCGCTGTCCTTGGCGCGGTCCTCATGATCGTCATCGCCGCGAACTACTGGCTCGACCGGTACTCGCTCCTCACGGCGACCAACGGCAGCACCACCAACGCGCGGTACAACGGGGCGTCCTACTCCGACGTGCACGCCGTCATCCCCTCCAAGGAGATCCTCACGGGCGTCGCGGTGCTCGTCGCGCTGCTGTTCGTGGTGGCGGCGGTGCGCGGCACGTGGCGGCTGCCGGCGATCGGCGTCGGCCTCATGGTCGTGTCGGCCATCGCGATCGGCGGGATCTACCCGGCCGTCGTGCAGCGCTTCCAGGTGAACCCGAACGCCCAGGAGCTCGAGGCCGACTACATCCAGCGCAACATCGACGCCACGCACGACGCGTACGGCCTCGACAGCATCGACACGCAGCCGTACGACGCGACGACCGAGGCGGAGGCCGGCGCGCTGCGGGCGGACGCCGAGACCACGGCGTCCGTGCGGCTCCTCGACCCGCAGATCGTCAGCCCGTCGTTCCGGCAGCTGCAGCAGAACAAGCAGTACTACAACTTCGCGGACACCCTCGCGGTGGACCGGTACGACATCGACGGCAAGTCCCGCGACACCGTGATCGCCGTGCGCGAGCTGAACCTGGGTGGCCTCGGCGACGGTCAGCGCAACTGGGTCAACGACCACACCGTCTTCACGCACGGGTACGGGGTCGTCGCGGCGTACGGCAACCAGCCCGGCCCGGACGGCCAGCCGGCGTTCTACGAGGGCGGCATCCCCACGCAGGGGGCGCTGACCGACAAGGGCTACGAGCCGCGCATCTACTTCAGCCCCTCCACCACCGAGTACTCGGTCGTGGGCGCGCCGGAGGACACCAAGCCCTGGGAGCTGGACTACCAGGCGGACGACGAGCAGGGCGGCCAGCAGGTCAACACCACGTTCCCGACGCAGGACGTGAAGGCGGGCCCGTCCATCGGCTCGTTCGGCAGCAAGCTGCTCTACGCGCTGAAGTTCGGGTCGCAGGAGATCCTGTTCTCCGACCGCGTGACGGACCAGTCGCAGATCCTCTACGACCGGGACCCGATGACGCGCGTGCAGAAGGTCGCCCCGTGGCTGACCCTCGACCAGGGGATGTACCCGGCCGTCGTCGACGGGCGCGTCAAGTGGATCATCGACGCGTACACCACGTCGGACGCGTACCCGTACTCGACCAGCAAGCCGATGCAGGAGGCGACCGCGGACTCCCTGACCCTCGCCGCGCAGGGCGTGCCGGTGGAGATGCCGCCGGAGGTCAACTACATCCGCAACTCGGTGAAGGCCACGGTCGACGCCTACGACGGGTCCGTGACGCTGTACGCCTGGGACACCCAGGACCCGGTCCTCAAGGCGTGGTCTGACGTGTTCCCGACCTCGGTCAAGCCGCTGTCGGAGATCTCGGGCGACCTGATGAGCCACATCCGCTACCCGGAGGACATGTTCAAGGTCCAGCGGACGCTCCTCACGCAGTACCACGTGAACGACGCCGGCCAGTTCTTCTCCGGCCAGGACTTCTGGGCCAACCCGGAGGACCCGGTCGCGAGCGGCAAGGCGCCCGCGGCGAAGCAGCCCCCGTACTACCTGTCCCTGCAGATGCCGGGCCAGAAGGACTCGGCGTTCTCCCTGACGAGCACGTTCATCCCCGGCGGTAACACCGACCGCGAGATCCTCACGGGGTATCTCGCGGCCGACGGGGACGCGGGGAGCACCGCGGGCAAGGTGGCGGACGGGTACGGCGAGCTGCGGCTGCTGGAGCTGCCACGCGACTCGACGGTGCCGGGCCCGGGTCAGGTGCAGAACAACTTCGACTCGAACCCGACGATCTCCGAGCAGCTCAACATCCTGGAGCGCGGCTCGTCGAACGTCGTCCGCGGCAACCAGCTGACGCTGCCCGTGGGTGGTGGCCTGCTGTACGTGCAGCCCGTGTACATCCAGTCGGCCGGCGGCACGCAGTTCCCGCTGCTGCGCCGGGTGCTCGTCGCGTTCGGTGACCAGACCGGGTACGCGGAGACCCTGGACGAGGCGCTCGACCAGGTGTTCGGCGGCGACTCCGGCGCCAACGCCGGTGACGCCGCGGGCGAGGCGGAGACCGAGGTGCCGACGGCACCGGTCGAGGGTGGTGACGGCTCGACCGAGCCGTCGGCGGAGCCCACCACCGAGCCCACCACGGAGCCGACGACCGAGCCGACGACCGAGCCGAGCGGCGCTGCGACGCCGACCGGCGACCCGCAGACGCGCCTCAACTCCGCCCTGCAGGAGGCGAACGACGCCCTCGCCGACAGCGACCAGGCGCTGAAGGACGGCGACTTCACCGCGTACGGCAAGGCGCAGGACCGCCTGCAGAAGGCGATCGAGGAGGCCGTCGCGGCGGAGAACGAGATCGAGTCCGCCGGCTGACCGTCGGGGGAGCGCGGCGCGGGGTCGCCGGTCCGAGAGGGCCGGCGGGCCCGCGGCGGCTCCGGGCGCGCAGCCGCGGGGCCTGGGTCTTTTAAACCACTGTCGCTGCCGACGACAATGTTGGGGT
>NZ_JBSHCR010000122.1:0-6356 GCF_053615895.1 Isoptericola sp. NPDC055881 | reverse complement strand
GACTTGATCCTCAAACCAGCGGTTTGAGGATCAAGTCAGCACGCTCGTTGCGACTCCGGGGTGGGGCGGGTCAGCCGTTGAAGGTGACGTCCAGCGAGATCTCGCCGACGCCCGCGAGCGCCTTCGACACCGGGCAGCCGGACTTCGCGGCCTCGGCGGCGGCACGATAGGCGTCCGCGTCGATGCCCGACGCCGACCCCACCACGGTGAGCTTGATCTTCGAGATCTCGAGCCCACCGCCGGGTGCCGGGGTCAGCGTGACGTCGGCGGTCACGTCGGTCTCCCCGGGCGTGCCGCCCGCGTTCGCGACCTCCAGCGAGAACGCCATCGCGTAGCACGACGAGTGCGCCGCCGCGATGAGCTCCTCCGGGCTCGTGACGCCCTCCGCCGTGTCCGCCGTCCGACGGGGGAAGGAGACGTCGAACGTCCCCACCCCGGAGCTGGCGAGCTCGACCCGGCCGGAGCCCTTCTGGATGTCGCCGTTCCAGGCGGTGCGTGCGGTACGGGTGGTCATAGGAGATCTCCTTCGTGCTCCGGGACAGGTCACGACGACCGTAACCCGCACCCGCCGTGCACGACAGGGACCTTTCCGGTGGTGGCGGTCACGTCCGCCGGGTCGGCAGTTCGTGCACCGGTCGGCAGTTCAGACTGCCGTCCGGTGCACGAAGTGCCGCGCCGATCCGGCGCGGGCGTCACCGTGCGCCCGGACATCACCCGCACATTCATCCCTCCGCCGGGCCCGCGCGGACCTACCGTGCCGACATGACCGTCGACACCGGCCACGCGCCCCCCACGACGGACCCGGTCTCCCCGGCGCCACCCCGGCGACGGCGGGTCGGGCGGTGGGTGGTGCTCGGCGTGTGCCTGACCCTGCTGGTGGCCGTCGTGTGCTCGGTGCTCCTGGTGCGCGACGCCATGGTGGCGCGGACCGCGCTGACCCGCGCCGCCGCGGAGGTGCCCGTCGTCGCCGGGGAGCTGCGCGCCGGTGCCCGGGCCACGGTCGACGGGGCCACCCCGGCGACCCTCGCCTCCTCCCCCGCGCTCGCCGAGCTGCGGCGCCAGACGACGGTGGCCCGGGAGTCCACCGACGGGCCGCTGTGGTGGCTCGCCGCCCGGGCGCCCGGGATCGGGCCGTCCGCCGCCGCCGCGGCTGACGTCGCCGTCGTGCTCGACGACGTGACGGGTGACGTGCTGCCAGCCCTCGCGGACCTGGCCGACGCCGTCCCCGCCACGACGCGCACGCCCGGCGGCGGCCTCGACCTCGCACCGTTGCGGGCGGCGGCGCCGGGGCTGGCCGCGGCGCGACTCTCGGTGGACGCGTCGCGCGCCCGCCTCGACGACGTCGACCCTGCGGACCTGCTGCCCCAGCTGGCGGCGCCGGTCGAGACCCTGCGCGACCAGGTGGACGAGCTCGCCGCCGTCGTCGCCACGGGCGACCGCGCCGCCACGCTGGCGCCCGCGATGCTCGGCGCGGACGGCCCGCGGACCTACCTGATGCTCAGCATGAGCAGCGCGGAGCTGCGCGAGGGCGGCGGCATCCCGGGCGCGCTCATCCTGCTGCGCGCCGACCAGGGGCGCGTGTCGGTGGTGCGGCAGGTCCCGGCCGCGGACTTCCCGGCGTTCCGCGAGCCCGTGCTGCCGCTGTCCGCGGACGACGACGCGGCGTACACGGGGCGGCTCGGCATGTTCGTGCAGGACGTGACCGCGACGCCGGACTTCCCGACGACGGCCGCGCTGGCCGCCGAGATGTGGGCCCGCAACGAAGGTGAGCGCGTCGACGGCGTCCTCGCGACCGACCCCGTCGCGCTGTCCTTCCTGCTCGCCGAGGCCGGGGCGGTCCGGGTCCCGCTGTCCGGGCCGGTCGCGCAGGAGCTCGGCCGGGACCGGGTGGAGCTGACGGCCGAGAACGTCGTCGACGTGCTGCTGCGCCGCGTCTACGACGTGCTGGACCCGGCGACCGCCGACCAGTTCTACGCCGACACGGCCGCGGCCGTCCTCGCGCAGACGAGCGACGTCAGCCCGGGCGCGCTGCTGACCGGCCTGCAGCACGCGGCGGGCGAGCACCGGCTACGGGTCTGGTCGGCGGACCCTGCCGAGGAGTCGCGCCTGGAGGGCACCCTCGTGGCCGGGTCGTTCGCGACCGCGCCGCGCGCCGCGGACGCGGTCGGCGTGTTCCTCACCGACCACGTCGCAGGCAAGATGTCGGCGTACCTGCGCTCCGCGCTGACCGTCGTCGAGTCCACGTGCACACCCACCGGGCGGGTGGACACGCTGGAGCTCACGCTCGCGTCGGAGGCGCCGAAGGACGCCGCGTCGGCCCTGCCCTCCTACGTGGCCGGCCTGCCGGGCCGTGCCCACCCGCCCGGCACGCTGAGCCTCGGGGTGACGGTGGCGGGTCCGCGCGACGCCGAGCCGCCGCGGGTCGAGCGGGACGGGAACCCCGTCGGGGGCGACGCGCGCACCACGCACGCCCGCGCGACGCAGTCCGTCACCGTGGTCCTCGCCCCCGGGGAGAGCACCACCCTGCGGCTGACCGTCCCGGCGGCCCCCGGCACGCAGGGGGGCACGGTGGGTGGCACGCCCGCCGGCCGGCTCGAGGTCTGGTCCACGCCGACGACGACGGCGGGCGGGCTGCTCGACGCCGAGGCACCGGTCTGCGACTGATGTCCCGGGCCACCGTCAGCAGCGGGTGAATGCGCGCCCTGCCAGCGGTTTCACCCGGGTGAGGCGGGGTCCGCGCCGCCCCGGCGACGCTAGCGTGAACGCCCGAGGAAGACCCACGCGAGCACTGCCCGAGGAGTCGAGATGGCCCACGCACGCTACGCCGCCGGTGTCGCCGTCGGCCTGCTCCTGAGCGCCGGCGCGGCCCTGGCCGTCGCCACGCCCGCCGGTGCGGCGACGGAGACCCCGGACCCGAGCAGCAGCCCGAGCAGCACCGGGTACGAGCAGCCCGAGGTCCCGACGCTCACCGCCCAGATCTTCGAGCCCGTGTGCGACGGCGACGTGCCGTACCTGCGCTACGCCGTCACCGCGACGGGCACCCCGAACACCACCGTCACCATCACGTGGATCAACCCGGACGGCGACGACGTCGTGCAGCCCGACCTGCCGCTGAGCGGCCGCGTGCTGTGGCCCGGCGCCGTCGTCGACGCCGCCGGCAACCCGCTCGACTGGCCGGGCTGGCGCCTGGAGGACGGCGTGTGGGTGGAGGGCGACGAGTTCGACTGGGTGCGCCCGTCCGTCCAGGTGAAGATGCAGGTCAACCCCGAGCTGACGATGACGGCGAACTACCCGCCATCGTCGCCCAACTGCGCGACCAACCCGCCCGGCGTCACGCCGTCTCCCACCCCGACGCCCGGCGTGACCGTCCCCGGCGCCGTGCCGCCCGAGGCGGCGCCTCCGGGATCGCCGACGCCCGGCTTCCTGCCGCAGACGGGCGCAGGAGTCGCGGGCCTGGTCGCCGCGGCCGCAGGACTGGCCGCCGCCGGCGGCATCGCCGTCGCCGCCGCCCGGCGTCGCCGCAGCACCGACCACTGACCCTCTGATCGCTGTGAGCGGGCGATTGGCCCTGTCTCGTCGTGAGACGGGGCCAACCGCCCGCTCACAGCGTCAGGTCTCGACCAGGATGGTCACGGGGCCGTCGTTGACGAGGTCGACGGCCATGTCGGCGCCGAACCGCCCCGTCGCGACCTCGAGCCCGCGGGCGCGCAGGTCCGCGACGACGGCGTCCACCAGCGGCTCCGCGACCGGGCCGGGGGCGGCCGCGTTCCAGGTCGGACGCCGCCCCTTGCGCGTGTCGCCGTAGAGCGTGAACTGGCTGACCACCAGGACGGGGGCGCCCGCGTCGGCCGCGGAGCGCTCGTCGCGCAGGATGCGCAGCTCCGCGATCTTGCGGGCGACCGTCGCCACGTCCGCCGCGCCGTCCTCGTGGGTCACCCCGACCAGCGCGAGCAGCCCGGGCCGGTCGATCGCCCCGACCACCTCGCCGTCCACCGTGACGCTCGCGCGGGTCACGCGCTGCACGACCGCCCTCACGCGCCGTCCACCCGGAAGGCGGGGCGCACCGCGCCGACCGGGAGGCCGCCGCCGAGCACCGGCGTCGCGCCCACGACGTCCAGCGCGGCGAGGTCCGCCCCCGTGACGCCGCCCGCACCCGCGGCCCGGACGGCGGCGGCGAGGATCGCCGGACGCGCCCTGTCGCCACCGTCGAGGATCTTGAACGCGACGGCGGAGCCGTCGCGCAGGCCCGCCGCGCACACGCCGTCGGCACCGATCTTCGCGATCGTGCCCGGCACGGCCGTCATGACCAGCGTGTCCTCGCGGCCGCGGCCCGCGACCATCTCGGGGTACCCGGCCATCGCCCGCGCGACGCGGCCTGCGTCACCGCCGTCGGGCGTGGCCGCCGCCGCCGCGAGGCGGCCGAACGACCGCGCCAGGCCGAGCACGCTGGTGGAGAACAGCGGGGCGCCGCACCCGTCCATGGTGACGTGGGGCTCGTCGTCGCCCGTCACCTCGACGACGACGTCGCGCACGACCCGCTGCAGCGGGTGCGCGAGGTCCAGGTAGGACGCCGTGTCCCAGCCGGCCGCGACGCAGGTGGCGAGCATGGCGGCGTGCTTGCCGGAGCAGTTCTGCGCGATGCGTTCCGGCTTGCGGCCGGCCTCCTGCCAGGCGAGCGCCTCGGCGCGGCCGAGCGGCAGGTCCGGCGTGTTGCGCAGCGCGGACTCGTCGAGCCCCGCACCCGCGAGGATCTCGCGCGCCGCGGCCAGGTGCTCGGGCGCGCCGCTGTGGCTGGCAGCGGCCAGCGCGAGGAGTCGGTCGGGCAGGTCGAGCCCGGAGCGCAGCATGGCGAGCGCCTGCAGCGGCTTCACGGACGACCGCGGCCAGATCGTCGTCGTCGGCTCCCCCAGGGCGAGCCGCACGTCGTCGTCCGGGCCGAGCACCACGAGGTGCCCCAAGTGCACGGACTCGACGAGGTCGCCGCGGACCACATCGGCGAGCGGCACCGCACCGCGGGCGACGGGCGCGACGGAGGTCGGCACGGCAGGTGCCGTCAGCTCGTCCGCCACGTCACCAGCCACCCGTCGGGCCCTGCGGGCGGCGTCCCCCGCCGGTGCCGTAGGACTGGATCTTCGGACGCACGTCCACCCAGTAGATGATCGCCGGGGCCGTGGCGATGACGTTGAAGAACGATCCCGCCGTCATGAGCATCGGCGGCAGCCCGAACAGCCCGATCAGGGCCGCGACGCCGAGGATGAGCAGCCAGATGTTCTTGGTCAGCTTGCCCTCCGACACGAACGCGCGGGCGGGGCGGCGGGCGGCGTCCAGGAAGGCGACGAGCTGCACCACGAACACCACGACCGCGAGCGCGATGAGCAGGAAGTACTGGAGGGACCCGATGGCGGCGGAGATCACCCGCCCGAGCCTACGGGAGGACTACGGCAGGACGCGGAGCCGGCGGGAGCGGGCGGCGCCCGCGACGTGCTCGTCCCACGCGGCGACGACGGTGTCCGCGTGCGCGACGGCGAGCGCGCTGGCGACGTGCAGCGCGTCGGCGGCGCGCAGCGGCACGGGGCTCGCCGCGAGCAGGTCGGCGGCGCGCACGGAGACGTCGGGCGTCACCTCGATGGTGTGGAGGCCGGCGCTCAGCTCGTCCCAGAGCGCCGCGCCCCGGCGTCGGGCGAGCGGGTCGAGCACGCCTGCCCGCTCTCCGGCGGCGAGCGCCGCCCGGACCTCGGCGTCCGCGATGCGTGAGCTCACGACGACGTCGGCGCGGTTCCACAGCGCGCTCGCCAGGCGCGAGCCCGGCTCGTGCACGCACAGCTTCACCAGCGCACTGGCGTCGAAGTAGACGAGGGCCATCCTGCTCCGTCCGGGTCGGGGTCCTGCGGGGGGCGGGCGGGTCAGCGCCGGATGCGTCGCACGAGGTCGGACATGCGCGACGTCTGCCGGGCGGCCGGGCGCGCGGCCGGCCGGCCGGCACCGCTCGCGGCGCCGTCGGCGTCGGGCACGGCGTGCACGGGCCGCTCGGTCGCGGCGGGCGTCAGCAGGCCGTCCCGGACCAGCCCCGCGACGAGGTCCGCCGTCTCCACCCCGGACAGGCGGGCGACAGGCACCCCCCGTTCGGTGATGACGACCTCCTCGCCTGCACGAGCCTTCTCGATCCACGACTTCAGCTCGGCGCGCAGCGCGCTGACGGAGACCTCCATGACCGATGACCGTACCGTCCGCGGCCCGGCCGGAACAGACGCCCCGCACCGAGGTGGTCCCGGAACTGCCGAGGTAGTCCCCCCATTGCCGAGGTAGTGCGAGACCTGCCGAGGTAGTTCGCCACGTCGTGGGCGAACTACCTCCTG
>NZ_JBSHCR010000121.1:0-6492 GCF_053615895.1 Isoptericola sp. NPDC055881 | reverse complement strand
GCGGACCGTGGTGCGCTCGTCGTCGTGCCCGACGCCGGTCACGACGTGAACTCCGACGCCCCGGACGCCCCGGCCAGGACCACCCGGCCGGGGCTGCGTCGTGTCCGTCCGTCGCCTGGCGCCCGGGGCTGGAGGCGGCCCCACGCGGGGATCACGGGCACCCGCGGGATGCGGGGCGCCCGGCGGCGGACACCAACGCGTCACAACACAGCCACAGACCCCCCAAGCGACCAACACGCAGCGGATGATGCCCGTTCAGCATCCGAACACCCATGGGGGGAACCATGACCGCCCGCGGAGCCGCCTGCGCCGCCCTGCTCGCCCTCGCAGCCCTCACCACCGGCTGCAGCAGCGGCAGCAGCGACGACAAGCCGCAGCCCACCGTCACCGCCACCAAGACCGTCGACCAGGCCGCCGCACGCAAGGCATGCGTCACCGCCTGGGCAGACCTCATCAAGGACAGCCCCGACGCAGGCATGGACGAGGAGCCGAGCCCCTGCCAAGGCCTGCCCGAGGGCGACCGGATCGACCGCTACATGGAAGGCCTGCAGCAGCTCAACCGGGCCAACCGCGACGAGCTGCAGGACTGCCTCGACGACCCGACGTGCACGGAGGCCCCCGCGCCGTAGATTGGTGGGAGGTGGCGCCCGTGGCCGGCAACCCGCGCAACGGGCGCCCCTACCGCCGCCTCGTCGACTGGCTCCGAGCCCAGCGACTCCCCTGCTGGTGGTGCGGCCACAACATCGGCTACGAGCTGGACGCCCGGCACCCGTTGTCCTTCACCCTCGACCACGAACAGCCGCTCTCGCGAGGCGGCTCGCTCCTCGACAAGGCCAACGCCCGGCCCGCGCACCGTCGCTGCAACAGCAGCCGCGGCAACCGCACAGCGTCACCGAAGCCCAGCCCCCGGCGACCCCAGCTGAGGTGGTGACGGTCCGTGCTGTACATCGTGACCGGACCGCCGGCCGCAGGCAAGACGAGCTGGATCGAGAGCAGGGCCAAGCCCAGCGACATCGTCATCGACCTCGACCGCATCACCCGCGCCCTCGCCGGGCCAGGCGCCCCCAACTGGAACCAGGACCCGCTCCTGCTCCGCGTCGCCCACAAGGCCCGCTACGCCGCGATGTTCGAGGCGTTCGAGCACCGCGACAAGGTCGACGTCTACCTGATCCACACCATGCCCACCTCGAAGTGGCTCGCCCGCTACCGGCGCATGGACGCACAGATCATCGCCGTCGACCCCGGGCGCAGCATCGTGATGGCCCGCATCGAGGCCATGCGAGACCCCGAGATGCGCAGGGTGGCCACCCGCTGGTACCGGTCACGATCGGCGACGAAGACCGAGACGACGGGCGCGACGCTCGAATGGTGATCAAGGCCCCGACTACTTTTTGAGCGCAAGACCGGGCGACCCAAACGCCCTTGTCGCCCGATTTTTTACACGGGGCCTGTACTCGCTAATCCGCCGAGGCGAACGCCAGCGATTTAGCAGGCGGTCACCCTCCGTGACGTGACTCTCAGTGACAGGTCGGGGGTGATCATGGCTACCAACGTCGAAGGGACCGCCGCCGAAATTGCACGGCTCCGGGTCGGCGATATCGCCCCTGGCCTGGCGCAACTCGCCCTCACCCTCGCCCAGGTGATGGACGGGAAGGACGGGGCGACGGCGAAGGCGAACGCCGCTCGCGAACTACGGGCCGCGCTCGAGGCCCTGCACAAGCTCGCGCCGGTCGCCGAAGAGACCGACCGGGTGGACGAGCTGGCCAGGAAGCGGCAGGACGGGAGGCTCCGTGCTCGCCGAGCCTGAACTGCTGCGCGGTGCCCAGCGGCCCCGCCTGTTCACCGCGCCGCCGACGTTCCTGTCCTCGGCTGGCCGGGAGGCGGTCGAGCTGGCCGCGCACGCCGGCCTGGACCTGATGCCGTGGCAGCAGCACGTCCTGGACGTCGGGCTGCGGGAACGGGAGGACGGCCAGTGGGCGGCGTTCGAGTGCGCCGTGAACGTGCCCAGGCAGAACGGGAAGGGCGGGGTGATCGAGGCCAGGGAGCTGGCGGGGCTGTTCCTGCTGGGCGAGCGCCTGATCATTCACAGCGCGCATGAGTTCAAGACGAGCCGAGTCGCGTTCCAGCGGATCCAGTCCCTGATCCTCGGGTGCCCTGACCTGCGGAAACGCGTCAAGCGGATGTTGAACAACACGACGGAGACGTCGATCACGCTGACGACGGGGCAGTCCCTGCAGTTCATCGCCCGCTCCGGCGGCTCCGGCCGTGGCTGGACCGGCGACTGCAACATCCTGGACGAGGCGATGATCCTCGGCGACGACGCGATGGGCGCGCTGATGCCGACGATGTCCGCCGTCGAGAACCCGCAGCTCTGGTACCTGGGCAGCGCCGGAATCGGCGCCCCCTCGGTGCAGCTGGCCCGTCTGCGGCGCCGAGCCCTGGCCGCGCTGGAGGCCGGGAAGCCGGACCCGTCCCTGGCCTACTTCGAGTGGTCGGTGGACCCGCACCTGGACGAATGCCCGCCCGGCTGCACGGAGCACGACAGCTCGGACGATCCGGCGTCGTGGGCGAAGGCGAACCCGTCGCTGGGCCTCCTGATCACCCCGGAGTTCGTCCGGAACGAGCGGGCCTCGCTGGGGTCCAGCGGCATCTTCGAGCGTGAGCGGCTCGGTGTAGGCGACTACCCGTCCGACGAGGCCGACACGTGGCAGGTCATCGCCGAGGAGGCGTGGCGGGCCCTGGCCGTCGGGGACGTCTCGGCGGTCGCTGAGGCGCGGCAGGCCGGGCCGGTGGCGCTGTCCATCGACATGACCCCGGAGCGGTCGCACGCGGCCATCAGCGCAGCGTTCCGGTACCTGGGCGGCGTGCACGTGACGGTCATCGACCACCGGCCCGGTACGGGCTGGATCCTGGAGCGCGCCAAGGAACTGCACGGGAAATGGAACCCGCGGTGCTGGGTGATCGACGGGGCGGGGCCGGCCGGGTCGCTGATCGGCGACCTGGAGGACAAGGAGACCGGGCTCGGAGTGACAGTCGTGCAGCCGAAGGCGCGGGAGATGGCCGCGGCGTGCGCCCAGTTCTACGACGCCGTAACGACGCAGACCCTGACGCACTTCGACGATGCGCCGCTGGCGTCGGCTCTGGCCGGCGCGCAGAAGCGGACGCTGGGCGACGCGTGGGCGTGGGCCCGCCGTATCCCGTCCGTAGACATCAGCCCGCTGGTGGCCGGGACCCTCGCCAAGTGGGGCCTGACCGCCGAGGTAGAAGAACCGCCGGGCGACATCCTGAACAACGTGTGGTGAGGGGGCAGTCGTGAAGTGGTGGCCCTTCCGCCGGACGGCGCTGAAGCGGGCGATCTCGTACCAGGACGTGTGGGGGTCGGGCTCGGACCCGGCCGTGCTGCGCGGCACCAGCCAGGAACGGGCACTGCGGCTGGGGCCCGTCTACGCGGCCACACGGCTGCTCGCGGACTCCGTGGCCTCCCTGCCTCTGAAGTTTTACCGGGCGGACGGAGAGGACCGGCAGCGGCTGCCATTGCCCCCGCTGTTCCGGCGCCCGGCCGCGGCTGGCTTCCGGTATGACTGGCTGCACCGGTGCATGACGTCGCTGACGCTGCGCGGCAACGCCTACGGGCTGATCGTCGCCTGGGGCCCGGACGGCTGGCCCAGCCAGATCGAGTGGCTGCACCCGGACGACGTGAGCATCCAGGACAACCTCGCCGCCGTCCCGGTCTGGTGCTACAAGGGCCGGCGCCTCGAGGACGGGCAGATGTTCCACATCCCCGCCTACACGGTGCCCGGGCAGATCCTGGGGCTGTCGCCGATCGCGTACTTCGCGACGACGACGGAGGCCGGGCTGCTGGCCAACCAGTTCGGCCGGGACTGGTTCGCCAACGGGTCCACGCCAAGCGCAGTCCTGGAGACGGACATGGCCGTGGACCAGGGCGCCGCGACCGTGCTGAAGGCACGGTTCAAGGAGGCCGCCCAAGGCCGGGACGTGGTCGCGCTGGGCAACGGCGTGAAGTACCGGGCGATCTCGGTGCCGGCGAACGAGTCGCAGTTCCTGGAGACCATCAAGGCGACGGCGAACCAGGTCGCCGCGATCTACGGGGTGCCGCCGGAGAAGGTCGGTGGTGAGACGGGTGGCAGCCTCACCTACGCCACGGTCGAGCAGAACAGTATCGACCTGCTGACGTGGACGCTGCGCCCGTGGCTGGCCCGCCTGGAGGAAGCGTTCTCCTGGCTGCGGCCACCCACCGAGGAGGCCCGATTCAACGCGAGCGCGATGCTGCGCACCGACACGCTGACCCGCTATCAGGCGCACCGTATCGCTCGCTCGATCGGGCTGAACAACATCGACGAGCTGCGGCGTCACGAGGATGAGCCGCCGCTGCCCGGCGGGCTCGGGCAGGACTACACGCCACTGGGCAATGTGGCCCCGGACGGAAGCGAGAAGAAGTGAACGGCGACAGTGAGCGTCGGTTCACGCGCGGCCTCGTCGAGGTCCGGGCGGCCGGCGACAGCAGGACGATCGGCGGGTACGCCGCGAAGTTCAACACCCTGTCACGCAACCTGGGCGGGTTCGTCGAGCGGATCGACCCGGGGTTCTTCGCGAAGTCCGAGGGTGACGGCTGGCCGCGCGTGATGGCCCGCTACAACCACGACAACAACATGCTGCTCGGCACGACGCGGGCGAGCACGCTGCGGCTGCAGACGGACGGCACGGGCCTGGACTACAGCGTCGACGTGCCGGCCGCCCGGGCGGACGTGTTCGAGCTGGTGCAGCGCGGCGACGTCACCGAATCCAGCTTCGCGTTCTACACGTTCGAGGACGACTGGGCGATGACGGACGACGGGTTCCCGGTGCGGACGCTGCTGTCCGGGCAGCTGGTCGACGTGGCCCCGGTCAACGATCCGGCGTACCTGGACACGTCCACAGGCCTGCGGTCCCTCGCTGAGAAGGCTGGCGCGGAGCTGGCCGAGGTGCGGGCGGCGGCCGAGGCCGGTGAGCTGAAGCGGTTCCTCGGGGCCCCGGCCCCCACGATCATCCCGCCGGGCGGGCAGGGCGACACCCACCCGCTCGTGGCGGTACGGCAGCGGCGCGCCGAGCTGGTGAAGCGCCGCACCTTCTGAGGCAGGGCGACACCCACCTCACCCACCCATCCACTGGCACCCCGGCGCACGGTCGCGGGTGTCGTCGTCATGCCCAGGAGGGCACATGTCCAGCCACATCAAGGCGCTGCAGGAGCGCCGGGCGAACATCTGGGAGCAGGCCAAGGCGCTGCTCGACACCGCCGAGAAGGAAAAGCGGGACCTGTCGGCGGAGGAAGAGGCGCAGTACCAGGCGCTGAACACCGACCTCGACAAGATCGACGCCCGGGCGAAGGACCTCCTCGAGGCGGAGCAGCGCACCAAGGACGCCGAGGACGCGTTCGCCAAGCTCCTCGCCAAGCCGGCCGACCAGCGGCAGCAGCCGCAGGAGCAGGACTCGGAGCTGCGCCGGTGGGCGCGCGGCGAGATGCGCGGCATCGACATCGCCAAGCCCGACGGGGTCAGCTTCCGTGACCTGACCAAGGGCACCGCGACCGCGGGCGGCAACACCGTGCCCACCACGTTCTACGGCCGCCTGATGGCCCACCTCATCGAGGTGTCCGGTCTGATGATGGCCGGGCCCACGGTCCTGAACACCGCCTCCGGCGAGACCATCGAGATCCCGGTGACCACGGCCCACTCGACTGCCGCGCTCACCGCCGAGGCCGCCAACCTGCCCAAGTCCGACCCGGCGTTCGCCAAGCGCACCCTGGGCGCCTACAAGTACGGCGTCCTGCTCCAGGCGTCCACCGAGCTGCTCACCGACACCGGTGTCGACCTGGAGAGCTACCTCGCCATGCAGGCCGGCCGCGCGCTGGGCAACGCGTTCGGCACCCACGCCATCACCGGCGACGGCTCCTCCAAGCCGACCGGCATCATCACCTCCGCGTCGACCGGCAAGACCGGCGGCACCGGCGCTGGCGGCGCGTTCACCGCGGACGACCTGATCGACCTGTACTACAGCGTCATCGCCCCGTACCGGAACAGCGCCTCGTGCGGCTGGCTGATGCGGGACGCCACCCTCGGCACCGCCCGGAAGCTGAAGGACAAGCAGGACCAGTACCTGTGGCAGCCGTCCATCCAGGTCGGCGTCCCGGACACGCTGCTGGGCAAGCCGGTCCACACCGACCCGAACGTGGCCGCTGTCGGCACGACCGCGAAGTCCGTCGCGTTCGGTGACTTCTCCCAGTACTTCGTGCGCATGGCGGGCGGGGTGCGGTTCGAGCGGTCCGACGACTACGCGTTCAACTCCGACCTGGTGACCTTCCGGGCGATCATCCGCTCGGACGGCCTGCTGGTCGACCAGACCGGAGCCGTGAAGGTGTTCGCCGGCGCCGCGACCTGATCCATACCTGCAGCGGGGGGGCCCGGCCCGGTGGCGCCCCCCCCCCGTGCAGAGTGG
>NZ_JBSHCR010000120.1:0-6653 GCF_053615895.1 Isoptericola sp. NPDC055881 | reverse complement strand
GTGCGGTGTTCTGGCCGGCCCCGCCCGGCGGGGGGGGCCCCCCGCGGTGGGGTTTTCTCCTCGCCCGGGCGGCGCCCCACAAAACCCCGCTACGTCGAGCGTCCGGAGCGTCAACCGGCGGGCGGCGTCTCGCCGCTGCCCCGTGGCACGAGGCGCGTCGGCACGACGACGAGCTGCGCGGCACGGGTCGGGTCCTCGGCCCGCGCCAGCGCCAGCGCCGCGGCCTGGCGCCCCATCTCGACGGCGTCGTACCCGACCACCGTCACGCCCAGCAGGTCCGCCAGCTCGAAGTCGTCGAACCCCACGAGCGCCACCTGCGCGCCCCCGGCCCCTGACCGGTCACGGAGCGCGTGCAGCGCCCCCACCGTGATCTTGTTGTTCGCGGTCACCAGAGCGGTGGGCGGCTCGTCGAGCGCCAGCAGCTCGGCGACCAGCTCGCGGGCTCCGTCCGCGTCGTGCGCGCCGTCCCGCACGTACCGCTCAGGATCGGCGACGTCGGCCTCGGCCAGGGCAGCGACGAACGCGGCGCGACGCTCCCGGAAGGTCCAGAGCCGGGACTCGTCACCGACCAGCCCGATCCTGCGGTGCCCGTGCTCCAGCAGGTGCCGCACGGCCGCGCGCACCCCGCCGCGGTTGTCGATGACCACCGTGTCCGCCTCGACGTCGGGCGCCGGCCGGTCCACGAGCACGACGGGGAGCCCCGCCGCCTGCTCCTCGCGGAGCGCGTCGTGGTCCCCGGACGCCGGGGTCAGCACCAGCGCCCCCACGCGCCGCTCGAACAGCTCGTCCGTGAGCTGGCGCTCGCGGGCCGGGTCCTCGTCGGAGCTCGCGGTGAGGAGCTGCAGCCCCCGCCCCCGCAGCTCGCGCTCGATGCCGCTCGCGAGCGCCGAGTAGAACGGGTTGGCCAGGTCACCCGTCACGAAGCCGACCAGGCGCGCCGCCCCGCCGCGGGCGAGGTCGGCGGCGGCGGCGTTGCGGCGGAACCCGAGCGCGTGGGCCGCGGCCTGCACACGCTCGCGGGTGCCGGCAGCCACGTTCGGCTCGGCGTTGAGCACGCGCGACGCCGTCTTGAGGCTCACCCCGGCGCGCTCGGCGACCGCCGCGAGCGTGGGACGCCGGGCACGGCGCCGGCCGGGCTCGAGCGTGGGGGTGCCTTGCGTCATCAGTTCTCCCGACATCTTGGTGCCGACGACGATATCGAGAACCTCGGCGACGACAGGCCTCGGGAACGGCGGACGCCCAGGGATCACCCGCTCGGCGAGGACGTCGCGAGCTGGCCGCAGGGTTCGAGCCTGCCCCCAGGGGGAGCACCGGGGGGCACCTGGGGACATCTGGGGACACGGTCCCCGGGTGTCGGGATCTGCGTGCACGCTGGGGGCATGACGACGACCATCCCCGCCGCCCGGTGCTTCGGCGACGGCGACCCCCTGTACGAGGCGTACCACGACACCGAGTGGGGGGTCGCCGTGCACGGCGAGGCCGCGCTACTGGAGCGCATCGCCCTGGAGGGTTTCCAGTCCGGGCTGTCCTGGATCACGGTGCTGCGCAAGCGGCCGGCGTTCCGGGAGGTGTTCCTCGACTTCGAGCCGGCGCGGGTGGCCGCGCTCGGGCCCGACGACGTGGAACGGCTGCTCGGCGACGCGCGCATCATCCGCAACCGGCAGAAGATCGAGGCCACCATCGGCAACGCGCGGGCCGTGCTGGCGCTGCACGACGCGGGACGCACGCTCGACGAGCTGTTCTGGTCGTTCGCCCCGGCGCCGCGGGAGCAGCGGGTCGCCGCGTGGGACGTCGTGCCCGCCAGCACCCCCGAGTCGGTGGCGCTGGCGAAGGCGCTCAAGAAGGAGGGCTTCCGCTTCTTCGGGCCGACGACGGCGTACGCGGCCATGCAGGCGTGCGGGCTGGTGGACGACCATCTCGCGACCTGCCCGGTGGTGACCTCGCGGCAGCCCTGAGGGTCAGTCCTGCGCGGCCCGCCGCAGCGCGCGGAAGGCGCCCGTCGACCACAGCGCGAGCGCGACCAGCACCGGCTGGAAGAACAGCCGCACCAGCCGCTTGGTGTCCGTGTCGAGCCCGAAGCCGTCCTTGTGCTCGAGCCACTGCCCGACGTTCCCGGGGAAGATCACCACGAAGAACGCCGCGACGAGCAGCCCGACGGCGACCTTCCACCGGGACAGTGCGACCAGCGACCCGCCGAGCACGATCTCCACGACGCCGGACGCGAGCACCGTGACGTCCTCGTCGACCGGGAACCAGGCCGGCACCTGGGCGCGGAACTCCTCGCGAGCGACCGTCAGGTGAGTTACCCCGGCGCCTGCGAGCGCCAGGCCGAGCGCGACGCGGCTGATCGTGCGCGGCGGTGAGGTGCGTTCCGGGCGGGTGAGCTCCTGGAGATCCATGGCGCGATGCTCGCAGGGCTGCGGCCACGCCGCACCCGAGGGTGCGGAACCCGTGGGGGTCGGCGCGCGAGCGGGCTTGTCCGGTACCTGATGAGATGCCGGGATGAGTGGCTTCTGGTGGGGACTCCTCGGCAGCTCGTCGCTGCTGATCGGCGCGGCGCTGGTGCTGTGGCGCACGCCGAGCAGACGGCTCACGGGCCTGATCATGGCGTTCGGCGCCGGGGTGCTGATCAGCGCGGTCGCGTACGACCTGGTGGAGGACGCGTCCAGGGCCGCGAGCGGGTGGGTGCTCCTCGCGGGGCTCGCGGCCGGCGCGCTGACGTTCTTCGTCGGCGACCTGCTCATCGACCGCCGCGGTGGTCGTGACCGCAAGCGGTCCACCGGCGCGCAGTCGGCGGGGTCGGGCGGCGCGATCGCCCTGGGCACCGTGCTGGACGGCATCCCGGAGTCGGTGGTGCTGGGCTCCACCCTGGTCGGTGGGGGCGGGGTGAGCGTCGCGGTGCTCGCGGCCGTGTTCATCTCCAACCTGCCGGAGGCGATGTCCGCCACGGTCGGGCTGCGCCAGGCCGGGACCTCCACCGCGCGGCTGGCGCTGCTCTGGGGCGGCACGACGCTCGTCTCCGCGCTGGCCGCGGGCGTGGGGTACGCCGTGCTGGGTTCAGCGGACCCGGTGACCATCGCCGTCGTGCAGGCCTTCGCGGCCGGGGCGCTGCTGACGATGCTCGTGGACACCATGATCCCGGAGGCGACCGAGTTCGGCGGCCCGGTGACGGGGCTGGTCACCGTGCTGGGGTTCGCCACCGCGTTCGGCCTGTCCGCCCTGGGCTAGGCCGACGCGGGAGGACGTCCTCGGGCGGCTACCGCCCGTCCGCGAGCAGCTCGATCTGCGCGAGCGTGAGCGGCCCGTCGCCGGCCGCGCCGGTGACGACCAGCCGCACGACGGCGGAGGGCGCGGGCCGGGCGACGGTGAACGGGCGCGTCTGGCGCGACCAGCGGAACACCTCGCCCGACCGCTCGTCGAGCGTGGTCCAGGTGTCCCCGTCGTCGGATCCCTCGAGGCGCCACCCGGCCGGCGCCGCGCCGTCCGGGCCGGAGGTCAGGGTGTACCGGACCACGACCGGCCGCGCGCCGTCGCCCGCCCACGTGACGACCGGTGCACGCGAGGCGAAGGTCAGCACCGTCGCCGAGGTGTCGTCCACCAGGACGTCGCCGTCGCGGGCGGCGCCCCCGTCGTCCACCTGCACGCTGCCGTCGCGCGTGACGTCGACCAGCGGCGCGGGCGGCGCGTCGCCGGCGGTGAGGGACGGCGGCGCGTCGCCCGGGCCGGTGCCCCAGCCGGACGGCTCGGGGCCCATGACGACCTCGACGGTGGCGCCGCCCGTGAGGTCGGCGTGGTCCAGCCAGGCGGCGGTGCGGGGCGAGCCGTCGACGGTGAGGGACTGCACGTAGACGTTCTCGAGAGAGTTCTCCCGGGTGCGGATCACGAGGTCGCCGTCGGGCCGGTGGACCGTCACCTCGTCGAACAGCGGCGACCCGACCGCGTACCGCGGGGAGCCGACCTGCAACGGGTAGAACCCGAGCGCGGCGAAGATCCACCACGCGGACATCTCGCCGTTGTCCTCGTCGCCGGGGTACCCCTGACCGATCTCGCTGCCGACGAAGAGACGACGCAGCGTCTCGCGCAGGATCCGCTGCGCCTTCCACGGCGCACCCACGGCGGTGTAGAGCCAGGGCACGTGGTGCGAGGGCTGGTTGCTCACGCCCCACATCCCGAGCCGCACGTCGCGCGCCTCCGTCATCTCGTGGATGACCTGCCCGTACCCGCCCACGTGCGTGCCGTCCTCGGGCCGGTCGAAGAACTCGTCGAGCCGCTCCTCGAGCCCTGCGGGGCCGCCGTAGAGATTGGCCAGGCCGCGCGGGTCGTGGGGTGCGTGGAAGGCGAAGTTCCAGGCGTTCGTCTCGGTGAACGGGCCGCCCCAGTCGTCGGGGTCGAAGTCGCGCGCAGGAGGCGTGAACGCCCCGTCCGCGCCCCGCGCGCGGAAGAACCGGACCTCTGGGTCGAACAGGCCGCCGTACTGGCCCGCGCGGTCCAGCAGGTATTCCGACTCCTCGCGCAGCGTCGCACGCCGGTCGTCCGGCGTCGCCGGGTCGTCCGCGAGCGCCGCCGCCATCGTGCCGGTGCCGAAGTCGTTGAGGCAGCCCTCGAGCCCCCACGACACGGACTCGTCCGTCGAGGCGGGCGTGAACCCGAGGAACGCCGACGTCTCGAGGCCCTTGCGCCCGACGGCGTCGTGCGGGGGCGCGACGGTGGCGTTCCGGAGGGCGGCGTCGTACGCGTCGAGCGCGAGCGCCGTCGGCAGGGCGCCCTTGAGGTAGGCGTCGGCGAGGGCGACGTCGGAGCTGGTGCCGGTCATGAGGTCGGCGTACCCGGGCGAGGACCAGCGCGAGATCCAGCCGCCGTCGCGGTACTGCTGCACGAAGCCGTCGGCGAGCTCGGCGGTGAGGTCCGGGTACAGCAGGGACAGCGCGGGCCACGCGGTGCGGTACGTGTCCCAGAAGCCGTGGTTGACCATCATGCGGCCGTCGACGACGGCGGCGCCGGTGACCGTGTCGGTGCTCTCCCCCACGGGCGGGGCGACCGGGCTGGCGTGCCGGAGCACGGGCGCCTCGGCGGTGCCCGTGTTCTCGGTGTGGGAGCTCGGGTAGAGGTGCAGCCGGTACAGGTTGGAGTACAGGGTGACGCGCTGGTCGTCGGTGGCGCCGGCCACCTCGACGACACCCAGCCGCTCCCGCCAGAGCGCCCGCGCGGCCTCCTGCACCTGGGCGAACGGCCGCTCGGCGAGCTCCAGGTCGAGGGCGTGGCGTGCCTGGTCCAGGCTGAGGTACGACGTCGCGAGCCGGAGCTCGACGGCGGGCTCGCGGGTCGTGTCGAAGGTCGCGAACCGCGCGTGCTGCCGGTCGCCCGCGGCGGCACCGACCGCGAGGGGCGCACGGTCGAAGGTGCCGGCCACGAACATGCGCGAACGGCCCACGGACAACGGGCTGCCGTCGTCGACCCACCCCGTGACGGTGCCGTCGGGGTGCACCGTGAGACGGGCCGCGCCGGCGGAGGTGGTGACGGTGTCCAGCAGCACGTGCCCGACACCGTCGGGGGCGTCGGCCGGGAAGCCGAACCGCAGCACGCCGCCGTGGTCCGAGGGCGTGGCCGCGAGGGTGACCCCGCCCGCGAAGGTCACGGTGTACAGGTCGGGCCGGGCGGTCTCGTCCGCGTGGTCGAAGGGCAGCCCACGGGCGGCGAGGTCGGCCGTGGGCGTGCCGGCGCCCGTGGCGGGCTGCACGACGAGCTGGTTGCGGTCGCCCATCCACGGGCTGGGCTGGTGCGAGACGCCGAACCCTTGCAGCACCGGCCGGTTCTCGTGGTCGTTGGCCCGGTGGTACTCGTAGAGCCAGCGCTGCGAGGACGCGTCCGTCATCGGCACCCAGAGGGTGAACCCGTTCGGCACCGCCGTGGCGGGCGCGTTGTTGCCGCGGGAGAACTGCCCGCTCGACATCGTGCCGCGGCGGGTGTCGACCAGGTCCACGGGGTGCACAGAGGCGTCGCCGACGACGGCGGGCTCGGCCGTCAGTGCCACGTCATCGACCCAGCCGGAGAACGCGGCGTCGGCCATGTCCGCGGGCGGGTCGCAGCGCAGCAGGATCGCGTCCACGGTGCGCCCCGCCGCGACCGCGCCGACGTCGACCCGCACGGAGTTCCACTGGTCGGCGTAGAGGATCTTGCCCTCGCCCTGGGCGCGCGCCGTGGCGCGGGTGCCGTGCGCGTCGGTGGCCGGGAGGTCCGACAGGAACGTGCCGTCCGTGAACGCCAGGTCGAGCGCCACGTAGGTGGACGGGTACCGCAGGTCGCCGCGCAGGTCCGGCAGCACGACGTAGCTCAGCCGGGTGCGCGGCCCGACCTCGATCCCCAGCCCCTCGAAGAGCACGTGCGTGGCGGCGCCGTCCCCGTCGCGCAGGCCGGCGAAGCCGAGCGCGTGCAGGCCGGAGAAGCCGGCACGCGCCTTGTGCGTGGCGCCGGACGCGGGGCCGTTCCCCACGCGCACGACCAGCGGCGCGCGTCGGGAGGATGCCAGCGGTGCGGGGTCGCCGGGCTCGAAGGACGTCGCGAACGAGGTGGGAGGCGTCATCGGATCTCCTGGGTACGGGGCTGCTGCCGGCACGACGTAGCGATTCCTCCTCGTCCCGGCCTGGGACGAGGAG
>NZ_JBSHCR010000119.1:0-6829 GCF_053615895.1 Isoptericola sp. NPDC055881 | reverse complement strand
GGTTTTGTTTTTTACCCGCCTGGGGGTTGGTGAAGTTTCTGAACGCTGGGAACGTGCACAACCGCCTGTTCGGCGCCGGGTCGGGGCGCCGGGTCGGGGCGCCGGGTCGGGGCGCCGGGTCGGGGCGCCGGGTCAGGCGAGCCGGTACCCCATGCCGCGCACCGTCACGAACCGCTCGGCGCCGAGCTTGTTGCGCAGGTAGCGCACGTACACGTCGACGACGTTGGAGCCGGGGTCGAAGTCGTACCCCCACACGCGCGACAGCAGCTGCTCGCGGCTGAGCACCTGTCCGGCGTTGCGCAGGAAGGCCTCGGCGAGGGCGAACTCGCGGGCGGACAGGTCCGTCTCGACGCCTGCGGCGGTGGCACGCCGGGTGCGCAGGTCGAGGCTGAGGTCGCCGTGGCTGAGCACGGTGACCTCGCCCGCGGGCTCGGTACGCAGGCGCAGACGGATGCGGGCCAGCAGCTCCTCGAAGCGGAAGGGTTTGGGCATGTAGTCGTCGGCGCCGCCCTCCAGCCCTGCGACGGTGTCGGCGACGGAGGTGCGGGCGGTGAGGATGATGACGGGCAGCGTCACCCTGGCCTCGCGCAGCCGCCGCAGCACGGTGAAGCCGTCCTGGTCGGGCAGGCCGAGGTCGAGCACGAGCAGGTCGAAGTCACCGGACGACGCGAGGTCGAACGCCTCGCGCGCCGTCGCGACCGTCGTGCTCGCGTACCCGGCCGCGCGCAGCCCCTTGGCGATGAACGAGGCGATGCGGGTCTCGTCCTCGGCGACGAGGATCTGGCTCACGGTGCGGTCCTTCCGTCGGGGGGTGGCGGGGGCGGCGGCACGGCCGGCGGCCGGCGCGAGGAAGCTGGCGGGTCGGCGTCGGGCACGGGCAGCACGGGGACGACGACGGTGAAGGTGGACCCCTGGCCGGGGGCGGACTCGACGGTCACCTCGCCGCCGTGCTCGTGGGCGATGGCGGCGACGATGGCGAGGCCGAGCCCGGCGCCGTCGCGGCGTGCGCCGTCGTGCTCGCCGCGGGCGAAGCGCTCGAAGACGCGGCCGAGGTCGCCGGGCGCGATGCCGACGCCCTCGTCGCGCACCCACAGGCGGACGTGCGCTCCGTCGGGCGTGGTGCGCGACCCGATCGCGACGACGCTGCCCGGCGCGGAGAACTTCACGGCGTTGGCGGCAAGCTGGAGCCACGCCTGGGTGAGGCGTTGCCCGTCGGCCAGGGTGCGGGCGTCGGTGCGGGAGTCCACGAGCCAGGTGCGCGCGCCGAGGGTGCGGGCCTTGTCGAGCACGTCGTCGGTGAGGCGGCCGAGCTCGACGGGCGCCGGGCGCACGAAGCCGGGCTGCCCGACGGTGGCGAGGGTGACCAGGTCGTCGACGAGGCGGTGCATGCGGTCGAGCTCGTCGAGGGCCAGGTCGCGCGTCTCGGCCGTGTCGGCAGGGTCGGTGGGGTCCAGGAGCTCGAGGTGCCCGCGCACGATGGTCAGCGGCGTGCGCAGCTCGTGCCCGACGTCGTCGAGGAGGCGGCGCTGCGACTCGAACGAGCCTTCGAGGCGGTCGAGCATCGCATTGACCGCGCGCGTGAGCTGGGTGAGGTCGTCGTTGCCGGTCTCGGGGATGCGCGCGGACAGGTCGGACTCGCCGATCTGCTGCGCGGTGTGCGCCAGGGTGCGGATGGGGCGCAGCAGGCGGCCGGCGAGCAGCCAGCCGACGACGGCGGCCACGACGAGCGCGGCGAGGGCGACGAGGGCGTAGCCGCGGAAGACGGCCTGCGTCTCGGCGTGCTCGGCGCCCCGGTCGTAGGCGAGGACGAGCGCGGCGGGGGCCGCGGACGGAGCGGCGCCCGCGGTCCCGGGCAGCGCGCGCACGGGGGCGACGAGGGCGCGGTAGTCGGCGGTCGCGGTGCGGACCGTGCGCAGCAGCACGCGGTCGCCGTCGACCATCGGGGTGACGGCCGCGACGAGCTCGGGGTCGTCCTGCAGCTGCACCTCGACCTCCTGCTGCGTGACGAGGGGCCTCTTGCCGGTGCGCAGCCCGAGGACGCCCTCGTTCCGGGCCGGGACCTCGAGCTGGATGGCGGCGACGACCACCTCCTCGGGGGAGGAGAACGGGAGGCCCGTCACCGGGTCGACGCCGGACGCCGCGAGCGTGCGCAGCTCGTCCGCGCTCTCCACGAGGTCGGCGTCGATGCGCTCGTCGACCTGGCGGTGGGTGAGCAGGTACGCGGTGGCCCCGGCGAAGCCGAGCGCGAGCGCGGTGAGGGCGAGCATCGCCGCGAGGAGCCGTGTGCGGACCGTGAGGCCCCGCCGGCGGGCAGGATCGCGCCCCATCAGCGCCCCTCGGCGGTGCCGCCGGCGGCGGAGTCGTCCCCGGCGTTCCTGCCGCCGCTGTCGTTGTCGTCGTCAGTGTCGTCGTCGTCGCCGTCGTCGTCCGCGTCGTCCGTCGGCGGCGCGGGGGACACGTCCTCGTCGTCGTCGTCATCGTCGTCGTCCGTGGGGGTCGCGGACGGGCCGGGCGACGCGCCGCCCGTCGTGGGCGACGGGCCGGGGGAGACCACCACGACGCCGCCGACGTCGCGGTCGTCCGGCGGGGAGCCGGCGGCGGACGCCACGATCGCGACGATCACCGTGACGAGCGCGACGCCGAGCGCCCAGGGGAGGGCCGTGCGCCACCGCCCCCTGCGCGCTGCCCCCTCTGCGTGCTCCGCCGGCTTCGACATGGCGGGATCATCCCGCGGGCGGATGAGACGCAGATGAGAAAGGTCCGCCCGCCGGAGGACGGTCCGCACCGGCGTGCGCCGGTCCTCCGGCTGGCACCTCGGCCGGCTCGTCGGCCGGGTCGGGGGCCGCGAGCCAGGCGTCGACGTCGGCCAGGAGGGCGCGCCGCGTGGAGTCGGACACCCGGCTGGCGAGCACCGAGGACCGGGCGAGGCCGGCGAGCTCCGTGTCGGTGAACCCGTGCACGTCGCGGGCGGCGACGTACTGGTCGAGCAGGCGCGAGGAGAACAGCAGCGGGTCGTCCGCCCCCAGGGCGACCCGCGCCCCCGCCTCGACCAGGGGGCGCAGCGGCACCTCGGAGGTGTCCGCGTAGACGCCCAGACCGACGTTGGAGGCGGGGCACACCTCCAGCGCCACCTCGCGCTCCACGAGCTCGGCCAGGAGGGCCGGGTCCTCCCCGGCGCGCACGCCGTGGCCGAGGCGGTCAGGGTGCAGGGCCTCCACGACGTCGCGCACGTGCGAGGGGCCGAGCAGCTCGCCGCCGTGCGGCACGG
Source organism: Isoptericola sp. NPDC055881 (assembly GCF_053615895.1). Classification (NCBI taxonomy): domain Bacteria; kingdom Bacillati; phylum Actinomycetota; class Actinomycetes; order Micrococcales; family Promicromonosporaceae; genus Isoptericola; species Isoptericola sp. NPDC055881. The sequence continues at coordinate 3,561 of NZ_JBSHCR010000119.1, read as the reverse complement.
ACGCCAGGCCGGCCCGGCGGGCGATCCGGAAGGCGGCCCCGAACTCGGCGGTGTCGCCGCGCCGCTCGTCGTTGCTGAGCCCGAAGCCCACGACCTCGCCCGCCCCGTCGCCCGCGTACCGGGCCGCGAGCCGCGCGAGGGTCCGCGCGTCGAGCGGGTGCCGCATCCGCGACGCCGCCACGATCACCGCCACCTCGACGCCGTGCGCGGCGCTCGCGGCACGGGCCGCGTCGAGCACGATCTCGACGGCGGGGGTGATGCCGCCGACGAACGGGGCATACGACGTCGGGTCGACCTGGATCTCGAGCCGACGCGACCCCTCCGCGGCGTCGTCGGCCGCGGCCTCGTCGACGAGCCGGCGCATGTCCGCCTCGGACCGCACGCACGCGCGCGCCGCGTCGTACAGGCGCTGGAAGCGGAACCACCCCCGCTCGTCGGCGGGCACGCGCAGCGGGTCGCCGTCCGTCAGCGCGCCGGGCAGCCGCACGCCGTGCTCGGCCGCCAGGTCGCGCAGGGTCGGCACCCGCATCGAGCCCGTGAAGTGCAGGTGCAGGTGAGCCTTGGGGAGCTTCGCCAGATCGCGCACGGCGCCAGTCTGCCCCGACACGGGCGCCTCGGGGCAGTCGGCCACGCTCGGCTCGCGGTGGCGGTTCGACCCACGCCTGCGCGTCGCGTACAGTTGTCCCTCGGTGGTTGATGCCCGCCAATGCTCGAACGCGCCCTTCCGGGTGGTTCTGGCCTGGACGGTGGGTGTCGAGCACGAAGGGTAGTGGCGCAATTGGTAGCGCAGCGGTCTCCAAAACCGCAGGTTGCAGGTTCGAGTCCTGTCTACCCTGCCAGCGTGATCCCCCGCGGGGCCGCGCGCAGCGGGGCCATCTGCATGACCCCGGAACGCCAGGAGTCAGTGCCGTGGGTGCGTCGCCGGCAGGTGGCGCGGCCGCGGCGGGAACGCGAAACGGGGTATTGCGAGTGAGCGAGTCACCGGCTGAGGCCGTGGGGACGCCCGGTGGCGGCAAGACAGCCACCGGCAAGCGCCCGCACCTGTTCGCGCGCATCGTGCTGTTCGTGCGCCAGGTCGTGGCGGAGCTCCGCAAGGTCGTCACCCCGACCCGTTCGGAGCTGGTCAACTACACGATCGTCGTCCTGGTGTTCGTCGTCGTGGTCATGCTGTTCGTGACGGCGCTCGACTGGGCCATCGGCCTGGGCGTCCTCGCCCTCTTCGGCGACTGACCGCGGCAGGCCCGCCGGTCGCCCGCCCCTGAAGCAAGCAGATTCCAGAAAGCAGGTTCGTTCGTGTCCCAGGATCCGCTGGACCAGACGGAGAACGTCGACCCCACCCAGCCCGACGCCGAGGGCGTCGAGGCGGACCTCGACGTGCCCGCGGACGCGGAGCCCGAGGCGGCCGTCGAGGACGCTGCTGAGGACACCGACGCCGGCGACACCGACGAGGCCACCGAGGACGTCGAGGGCGACGCCGAGGACGAGGGCGCGTCGGACGCCGACGGCGACGTCGTCGTGGACCCCGCCGAGGAGTTCCGCCGCACCCTGCGCGCGCAGTTCGGCGACTGGTACGTCATCCACTCGTACGCCGGGTACGAGAACCGTGTGAAGGCCAACCTGGAGAACCGCATCCAGAGCCTGAACATGGAGGACTACATCTTCCAGATCGAGGTCCCCATGGAGGAGGTGACCGAGATCAAGAACGCGCAGAAGAAGACCGTCCGCCGCGTCCGCATCCCCGGTTACGTCCTCGTGCGCATGGACCTCACGGACGAGTCGTGGGGCGCCGTGCGCCACACGCCGGGCGTCACCGGCTTCGTCGGCCACACGCACCAGCCCGTGCCGCTGACGCTCGACGAGGTGTTCTCGATGCTCGCGCCGGTGTTCGTCGAGGCGACCCCCGAGGCCGGCAAGGCCGCGGCGGCGTCCGGTGCGACCGCGAAGACGCCGGTCGAGGTCGACTTCGAGGTCGGCGAGTCCGTCACGGTCACGGACGGCCCGTTCGACACGCTGCCCGCCACGATCTCCGAGATCAACGCCGAGGCCCAGAAGCTCCAGGTCCTCGTCTCCATCTTCGGCCGGGAGACCCCGGTCGAGCTGTCGTTCAACCAGGTCGCGAAGATCTGATCCTCCTGGCCTGACCGCTGAGCGGCACCCGCCGCTCGCGGAGGACGCAGCACTGCAACCGGGTCATCGCCCACGGCGTCGGCCCACGAAAAGAAAGCAAGGAACGCGACATGCCTCCCAAGAAGAAGGTCTCCGGCCTGATCAAGCTCCAGATCAAGGCCGGCGCGGCCACCCCCGCCCCGCCGATCGGCCCCGCGCTCGGTCAGCACGGCGTGAACATCATGGAGTTCTGCAAGGCCTACAACGCGGCCACCGAGTCGCAGCGCGGTGACGTGGTGCCGGTCGAGATCACGGTCTACGAGGACCGCTCGTTCACCTTCATCACGAAGACCCCGCCGGCCGCCGAGCTCATCAAGAAGGCCGCTGGTGTGGCCAAGGGCTCCGCGACACCGCACACCGTCAAGGTCGCGCAGCTCTCCCAGGACCAGGTCCGCGAGATCGCCCAGACGAAGCTCCAGGACCTCAACGCGAACGACATCGACGCCGCGATGAAGATCGTCGCCGGCACCGCTCGTTCGATGGGCATCACCGTCGCGGAGTGATCCGCGAGCGAGCCGCCCACCCGCGACCTGGTCGTGGGCGGGCGGCTCGCAGCAAGTCCCGGCGACCGACGCCGGGCACGTGGCAGGGTCCGCGCGGACCCGCTCACCACGACTGCAGAAGGAGAAGCAGATGGCAACGCGCAGCAAGGCGTACCGCGCCGCGGCGGAGAAGATCGACCGCGACAACCTGTACGCCCCCCTCGAGGCGGTCCGCCTCGCCAAGGAGACCGCGACGGTCAAGTACGACGCGACCGTCGAGGTCGTGTTCCGCCTGGGCGTCGACCCCCGCAAGGCCGACCAGATGGTCCGCGGCACGGTCAACCTGCCCCACGGCACCGGCAAGACGGCCCGCGTGATCGTCTTCGCGAACGCTGCCAAGGCCGAGGAGGCCGTGGCGGCCGGCGCCGACGAGGTCGGCGGCGACGACCTGATCGCCAAGGTCGCGGCGGGCTACACCGACTTCGACGCCGCCGTGGCGACGCCGGACCTCATGGGCAAGGTCGGGCGCCTGGGCAAGGTCCTCGGCCCCCGTGGTCTCATGCCGAACCCGAAGACCGGCACCGTGACGATGGACGTGACCAAGGCTGTCACCGACATCAAGGGCGGCAAGATCGAGTTCCGCGTGGACAAGCACTCGAACCTGCACTTCATCATCGGCAAGGCGTCCTTCGACGAGAAGGCGCTGGTGGAGAACTACGCCGCCGCGCTGGACGAGGTCCTGCGTCTCAAGCCGACGTCGTCCAAGGGCCGGTACATCACCAAGGCCACGATGGCGACGACGATGGGCCCCGGCATCCCGCTGGACCAGTCGCGCACCTCGAAGCTCCTCGAGGAGGCGTGATCCCGGCAGGGACTCGCTGAACCACGTACGACGGCCCGGCACCCGCGAGGG
>NZ_JBSHCR010000118.1:0-6880 GCF_053615895.1 Isoptericola sp. NPDC055881 | reverse complement strand
GACTTGATCCTCAAACGGACCGTTTGAGGATCAAGTCAGCACGCACGATGGCGGTCAGGCGGCGGCGGACAGCTTCCGGGAGGTGACGACGGCGTCGGCCACCCCGTACGCGACGGCGTCGTGCGCCGACAGGATGAGGTCACGGTCGGTGTCCGCCCGCAGCCGCTCGGGGGTCTGCCCGGTGTGCCGGGCGAGCAGCTCCTCCGTCTCCGCCCGCAGCCGCAGCACCTCGCGCGCCTGGATGGCGAGGTCGGACACGGTGCCCTGCCCCTGGCTGGACGGCTGGTGCAGCAGCACGCGCGAGTGCTCCAGCACGGTCCGCTTGCCGGGCGTCCCGGCCGCCAGCAGCACGGCGGCCGCCGACGCCGCCTGGCCCATGCACGTCGTGGCGACGTCGCAGCGCACGTACTGCATCGTGTCGTAGATGGCGGTCATGGCGGTGGCCGAGCCGCCGGGGGAGTTGATGTACAGCCCGATCTCCTGGTCGGGGGCCTCGGACTCGAGGTGCAGCAGCTGCGCCATGACGACGTTCGCCACGCCGTCGTCGACCTCCGTGCCGAGGAAGACGATCCGGTCGCGCAGCAGCCGGCTGAACACGTCGGAGTAGCGCTCGCCCAGCGGTGTCCGCTCGACGACGTTCGGGATCGTGTAGGAGCTCATCACAGCCCCGCCTTCCGGCCGGCGGCCGTGGGTCGCACGTCGTCCACGTTCTCCACGATGCGGTCGACGATCCCGTACTCCACGGCCTCGGCGGAGGTGAACCAGCGGTCGCGGTCGCTGTCGGCGGCGATCTGCTCGACGGTGCGCCCGGTGTGCTGGGCGATGAGCTCGTGCATCACCCGCTTGGTGTGCTCGAGGTTCTCCGCCTGGATCGCGATGTCGACGGCGGTGCCGCCGATGCCGGCGGAGGGCTGGTGCATCATCACGCGGGCGTGCGGCAGGGCGTACCGCTTGCCCTTCGTGCCGGTGGTCAGGAGGAACTGCCCCATGCTCGCGGCGAAGCCGAAGCAGACGGTGGCCACGTCGTTGGGGAGCAGCCGCATGGTGTCGTAGATCGCGAGACCGGCGCTGACGGAGCCGCCGGGGGAGTTGACGTAGAGGGCGACGTCAGACCGCGCGTCCTCGGCCGACAGGAGCAGGAGCTGGGCGCAGACGCGGTTCGCGACGGCGTCGTCGATCTCGGTGCCGATCACCACGATGCGCTGGTGCAGCAGGCGGGAGGTCAGCTGGTCGTCGAAGGCGGGAGGACTGGTCGGTGTCGGTGTGCTCATGGCCTCACCGTCCCCCGGCCGACGGCGCAGCGGGAGGGCTCTCTGCCGGGAGCGCATCTGCCCAGGGCAGATCTCAGTCGCAGGTCTCAGTCGCAGGTCTCAGTCGCAGGTCTCAGTCGGTGACGCCCGCCCGCTTGAAGGCGTCGAGGTCGGCGTTGAGGCGCTCGACGAGGTCCGCGAGGTGGGCCCGGTCGTCGGCGGTCCAGCCCTCCAGGACGGTGGCGTACAGGGCGCCCCGGTGCCGGCGCTGCGTCGCGAGCGCGCGGCGGCCGCTCGGCGTCGCGGTGACCACGACGGCGCGCCGGTCCTGCGGGTCGCGGCTGCGCTCGACGTGGCCGGCACGGTCGAGGGCGACCACCTGGCGCGTGACGGTGGAGGCGTCGAGGCCGAGGCGGTCGGCGAGGACGCTCACGTGCTGCGGGCCGCCGTCGCGCAGGGCGTGCAGCAGGAGGTACCCGGAGCGGTCGAGGTCCTGGTGCCCCAGGCGTGCCGTGGTGGCGGCGCTGGTGCGCTCGGCCCGGCGCAGCAGCTGGGCGAGGCCGAGCTCGATGCGCGCGAGGTCCGCGGGGGTCGAGCCTTCGGGGTCGACGCGCAGGTCAGGGCGTTCGGGCGCCGAACTGTTACCCGGGGAAGCGATCATAGGTGTATTCTACAGGTAATTACCTGCATGATGCAGGCATCTCGCGCCCGGAGGCGCGTCCGGCGACCGTGACGGCGCCGCACCAGGAGACGAAGCCCGCGGCACCCGTGGGGCAGGAGTGAGGAGTCCGTGGCAGGCACACGCAACGAACCGAACAAGACCGCGATCTACGCGACCGCGCTGACCGCGTTCTTCGCCATCGCCGGCATCGCGGTCGTCGACCCGATCCTCCCGGTCATCGGGGAGGCCATCGGTGCGACGACGTGGCAGATCGAGCTGCTGTTCACCGCCTACATCGCCGTCATGGCGATCGGCATGATCCCCGCCGTGCTGGCGACCGGGAAGTTCGGGTACAAGAAGATCCTCGGCGCGGGGGTCACCCTCGTCGCGATCGCCGCCATCCTCGCCGCGCTGAGCACCTCCATCGGCCAGCTCGCGGCGCTGCGCGGCCTGTGGGGCCTCGGCAACGCGATGTTCTTCGCCACCGCGATGGTGCTGCTCGTCTCGCTCGCCAACGACCGCGAGTGGGTCGTCGGGATCTTCGAGACCTGCGTCGGCCTCGGGTTCGCGGTCGGCCCCCTGATCGGCGGGCTGCTGGGCAGCATCAGCTGGCGCGTGCCGTTCTTCGCCTGCGGGCTGTTCATGATCATCGCCCTCGCGATGTCGATCACGAAGCTGAAGGACCCGGCAGAGAAGCCGGCACCGCTGCACGTGGGCCAGGTCTTCTCCCTGTTCCGCAAGCCCGCGTTCCTCGCGCTCGCCGTCGTGACCGCGACGTACAACTTCGTGTTCTTCATCATCCTCGGCTACACGCCGATCTTCCTGGGGCTCGACGTCATCCCGCTGGGTCTCGTGTTCACCGCGTGGGGCCTCGGGCTCGCGTTCGGCATCCTCGTCGTCGGGCACAAGCTGGCCCACACGATCGGCGCCGTGCAGACCCTGGGCGTGGCCGTGGCCGGCGTCCTCGTCATGACGCTCCTGCTCGCGCTCGGGCTCCCGACGGCGGCCTCGATCGTCGTCCTCGTCGTCGCCGGCGTCTTCATGGGCATCGCCAACGCGATCCTCACCGACCTGTCGCTGGCGCTCGGCGACCCCGACCGCCGCGTCACGACCGGCGCGTTCAACCTCGTGCGCTGGGGCTTCGCCGCCCCGGCCCCGGTGATCGCCGGCCTGCTGCACCCGGTGGGCGCCTCCGCGCCGTACTGGGTCGGCGTCGGCGTGCTCGCCGTCGGCGTGGTCGTCTTCCTGCTCACCGCCCACAAGATGGCCGGTCAGCTGGGCGAGCGCGTGCTGTGGGCACGCTGGAACAAGGCCGCCGCCGCCGTCGAGGGCACGCCCGAGGAGGCCATGTCGGAGCTGTGACCGCAGCGCGTCGACGGCGGTGACGGCGGCGACGCCGTCCCGCGAGCGCGCCGCGACGGGCGCCGGGCGGACCACGCCCGGCGCCCGTCGTGCGTCGTGCCGGCACACGCCTCCGCCGGTGTCAGCCTTTCGGAGGATGTCCGCGGGAACCGCGGGCGCGTATCGTCCGTTCAGCCCGTGCGTCACGACAGCGGAGTCGTGCCTGTCCTACCGACCGTCCGTCTGGAGTGAGCGTGTTCCGACTTGCCCGCCTGTCCTTGGCGAACCGCGCCGTCGTCGCACTCGCGACCGTCGCGATCCTCGTCTTCGGGGTACTGAGCCTGGGCTCCCTCAAGCAGGAGCTCATCCCGTCCCTCGAGCTCCCTGCGGGAGCCGTCGTCGCCGTGTACCCGGGCGCGTCGCCGGAGGTGGTCGAGGAGCGCGTCACCGAGCCGCTCGAGGCCGCCGCGAAGTCCGTCGAGGGGATCGAGTCGGTCGGCTCGACGGCGTCCACGGGCAGCTCCGTGACGACCGTCCAGTTCACCTACGGCACGGACATGGACGCCGCCGCGCAGCGCCTGCAGACCGCGGTCACGCGCACGCAGTCGCAGCTGCCCCAGGACGTCGAGCCGCAGGTGATCACGGGGTCGCTCGACGACCTGCCGGTCATCCAGCTCGCGGCCGCAGGCGCCGACGGTTCTGTGGACCCGGCCGCGCTGGCGGACACCGTGGACACCGTCGTCGTGCCGGCCCTGGAGGACGTCGACGACGTGCGGTCCGTGGCCGTCACCGGCGGCGAGACCAACCAGGTGCTCGTGGACGTCGACACCAAGAAGCTCGCCAAGGCGGGTCTCACCACCGACGACGTCGCCTCGGTGCTGAAGGACAACGGCGTCGTGCTGCCCGCGGGCACCATCACGGACGAGGACGTCACCTACTCCGTGCAGTCGGGCTCCAGCATCGACAGCGTCAAGGAGCTCAAGGCGCTGCCGCTGGTCGTGACCCCCGACGCGGCGGCCGCCGCGGGCGCGGCGAGCGCGGGTGACGCGACCGGCGGCACCACGGGCGAGACCGGCGACGGGACGGGCGCACCGCCCGCCGGCACGACGGCCGACCCCACCGCCACCCAGGCCCCGCAGGTCCCCGAACCCGTCGTGCTCTCGGACGTCGCCACCGTCAAGGTGGCCCCGGTCGAGCCGACCTCCCTCTCCCGCCTCGACGGCGAGCCGTCGCTGGGCATCGCCATCACCAAGACCCCCGACGGCAACACGGTCGAGGTCTCCCACGCGATCCAGGACGCGCTCGACGACCTGGAGCCCGCGCTGGACGACGCAGGCGTCACCACCGCCGTCGTCTTCGACCAGGCGCCGTTCATCGAGGAGTCGATCCACGGTCTCGCCACCGAGGGCGGGCTGGGCCTCGCGTTCGCCGTCCTGGTGATCCTCGTCTTCCTCATGTCCGTGCGGTCCACGCTCGTGTCGGCGGTGTCGATCCCGCTGTCGCTCGCGGCCACGTTCCTGGTCATGAACCTCACCGGCTACACGCTCAACATCCTCACGCTGGGCGCGCTGACCATCTCGATCGGCCGTGTCGTCGACGACGCGATCGTCGTCATCGAGAACATCAAGAGACACCTGTCGTACGGCGAGGAGAAGAAGGCCGCCATCCTCACGGCCGTGCGCGAGGTGGGCGGCGCGATCGCGGCGTCGACCATCTGCACCGTCGCCGTGTTCGCGCCGATCGCGTTCGTGAGCGGCATGGTGGGCGAGCTGTTCCGCCCGTTCGCCATGACCGTCACCATCGCGATGCTCTCCTCGCTGGTCGTGGCCCTCACGATCGTCCCCGTCCTGGCGTACTGGTTCGTCAAGACGCCGGCGGTGCCCGCCTCGCCCGAGGAGGCCGAGCGCGTCCGCGAGGCCGCCGAGGCCAAGGAGCGTCGCGGCCTGTGGCAGCGCGCGTACGTCCCGAGCCTCGGCGCCGCGCTGCGCCACCCGTGGGTCACGCTCGTGATCGCGGTCGCCGTGCTCGGCGGCACGCTCGCGATGGTGCCGCGCCTGGAGACCAACTTCATCGGTGACTCCGGCCAGGACACCGTCACCGTGACGCAGACGTTCGAGTCCGGCGCGTCGCTCGACGCGCAGGACGCCGCGGCCACCCAGGTCGAGGACGCGCTCGAGGGCGTCGACGCGGTGCAGAGCGTGCAGACGACCGTCGGCACCGGGGACGCGGCTCAGGCCGCGTTCATGGGCGGCGGCTCGACGCCGAAGGCGACGTTCGCGATCACCCTCGACCCGGACGCCGACGCGGTCGCCGCCCAGGACGAGATCCGGGACGCCGTCGAGCCGCTGGCCGTGGGCGTCTCGACGGGCGTCAGCGTCTCCGGCGGGGACTCCGGCTTCGGCTCCAGCACGGTGGACCTCGTGGTGCGCTCGCACGACGAGGACGACCTGCAGACGGCGGCGCAGCAGGTCACCGACGCCGTCACCGACCTGGACGGCGTGGCCGAGGTGAGCAACAACCTCGCCGCCGCGCAGCAGGTCGTGCAGGTGGACGTGGACCGGGACAAGGCGGCCGCGCTCGGTCTCACCGAGACCCAGGTGTCCGGCATCGTCGCGGGGGCGATGGACCCCGAGCAGACCGTGGGCGAGGTCGACCTCGGCGACGGGCCCACCGACGTCGTCGTGAAGTCGGGCGACGCCCCGGCCACGCAGGCGGAGATCGAGGACCTCCAGCTGCCCTCGGCCACGGGCATGGTGCCCCTGACGGACGTCGCGACGGTGGAGCGGGTGGACGTGCCCACGTCCATCTCGCGCACCGACGGCGAGCGCTCCGCGACGGTGTCGGTGACGCCCGAGACGCAGGACGTCGGCACGCTGAGCGCCGACATCACCGCGGCCACGGACGGCCTCGACCTGCCGGCGGGCGCGACCGTCGAGGTGGGCGGCGTCGCCGCCGACCAGTCGGACGCCTTCGCCGACCTCGGGCTCGCGCTCGTCGCGGCGATCGCGATCGTCTTCCTGGTCATGGTCGCGACCTTCGGCTCGCTGGTGCAGCCGCTCATCCTGCTGGTGTCCGTGCCGTTCGCGGCCACCGGTGCGCTGCTCGCCCTGCTGGCCACGGGGACGCCGCTGGGCGTGCCCGCCCTGATCGGCGTGCTCATGCTCATCGGCATCGTGGTCTCGAACGCCATCGTGCTCATCGACCTCATCAACCAGTACCGCGAGCGGGGCCGGTCGCTCGACGACGCCGTGCACGAGGGCGCCCGCAAGCGTCTGCGGCCGATCGTCATGACGGCGCTGGCCACGATCTTCGCGCTGACCCCGATGGCGGTCGGTCTCACGGGCGGCGGCTCGTTCATCAGCCAGCCGCTGGCGCTCGTGGTGATCGGCGGTCTGGTGTCCTCCACGCTGCTGACGCTCTTCGTGGTGCCGGTGATCTACACGCTCATCGAGCGGCGCAAGGAGCGGCGGCGCGCCAAGCGCGACGCCCGTGCCCTGCGCCGGGCCGAGAAGGCCGCGGCCCGCACCGAGGGCAAGGAGCAGGAGGCCGAGGAGGCCACCGTCTGACGGGCTCCGCCCGGAGCGTCGTGGGTACGGAAACGGCGTGAATTCCTGGGGGAATTCACGCC
>NZ_JBSHCR010000117.1:0-6985 GCF_053615895.1 Isoptericola sp. NPDC055881 | reverse complement strand
CCCCGAGTGGCGGCAACGCCTACGACCGCCGTGTGTGCCTGGACCTGCCCGGCTTCGGCTGGCAGGTCAGTAGAGGATGACCGGGGTGCCGTGGGGCATGCCCCAGGAGTCCCACAGCCAGTTGATCGCCGAGTTGGACACCCGCACGCACCCGTGCGAGGCGGGGTACGGCGGGATCGACGGCGAGCCGTGCACCGCGTACCCGCCCGAGAAGTACTTCGGCCGGTACATCGAGCCCAGCTCGAGCGTGGACTCGTGCATGCCGTCGCGCTCCATGTAGACCGCGAACGAGCCGTGCGGGGTCGTCGCGTGATACGTGCGGCCCTTGGCCTCGTAGGTGTCGCCGTTGCCCGACGACGCGTTGAAGATCCGGGTGACCTGACCGTTCTCGACGGTCATGAGGAGCTGTCGCTCCAGGTCGATCTCGACCACCTTGCCCGACGACGAGTGCGCCTGCGGGCGCACGCCGTCGTCGAGGGCGGCCTGCGTCTTCGGGCCGACGACGCCGTCGCGGTACTGGCCCGCCGCCTTCTGCAGCGCCCACACGGCCTGCTGCGTGGCGGGGCCGAAGCTGCCGTCCGCGTCCAGGAGGAAGTAGCCCAGCTCCTGCAGCCGCTCCTGGAGGGCGACGACCCGCGCGCCGGAGTCGCCGTAGGCGAGCATCTTGTCGCGCTCCTCGGCGGCCTTCTTCGCGGCGGCCTCCTCGGCCGCCTTCTGGTCCGCGGCCTCCTGGGCGGCGGCCTCCTCGGCGGCCTCCTTCTCCGCGGCCTTCTTCTCCGCGGCCTTCTTCGCCTTCTCGGCAGCCTTCTGCTCGGCGGCCTTCTTCGCGGCGTCGTCGGCGGCCTTCTGGTCCGCCTGCTGCTGGGCGGCGTCCTCGGACGCCGAGCCCTGGACCCCGTCGTCGGTGGCCGAGGCGCCGTCGGACGCGCTGCCGGTCGACGTCGCGGCGGTCGGGGCGGCGCCGGGCTCCGGCTGCGTGTCACCCGGGAGCGGGGCGCAACCTCCGAGCACCAGGGCGAGCACCACCGGCACGCCGAGGAGCGACGCCGCGCGGCGTCGCCGAGTCCTGGGAACCGTACGCATCGTGCCCCTTCCGCGCCGGTGTGCGGCGTACCGGGTGCGCCGCGGGGTACCACCGTGCCCCGTGCGCGCCCGGATCGCGAGCGCAGCACCCCGGCCGTGTCGTGATCGTGACCTGTCGTTCGTCGTCCACCTGCTACGACGCGCGACGAGGCGAAAAGGTTGTGGCGCGGGACATCTTCTCGCACGCGGGCCGCCCCACCGTCCGCAGGGACGGCGGGGCGGCCGCGTCGCCGGCAGGGCGGGTCAGCGGCGGTCCTCCTTGAGGACGGCGAGGCGCTGCCGGTACTCGGCCTCGTCGATCTCACCGCGGGCGTACCGCTCGCCCAGGACGTCGACGCCGCCGGCGCCGCCGCGCGCCCACGGCGGCCCGTACCGGCGCGCCCGGCGGGCGATCAGGAACACGACGGTGGCGAAGAGCAGGAACCACAGGATCGGGAAGACGATCCACCAGCCCGGCCCCCCGCCGCCGGCGTACGGGTGCGCGGCGACGGCCGCGGGGACGGCGATCGCGGTGGCAGTGGTGAGCATCGTGGACTCCTCGTGACGGTGGGTCCGCCCTCTGCGGGCCCTCGACCACCACCGTCGCCCGGCGGGGAGGGCCGCGTCGTCACCCCGGCGTACCGACCTGGGTGGTCCCGTCGTGCCACCGGTCGAGGGTGCGCCACGGGCTGGTCAGCCGGACCAGCCCGGCCGGACGACGCCGCCCTCGTACGCCGCGACGACGAGCTGCGCACGGTCCCGAGCACCCAGCTTCGCCATCACCCGCGAGACGTGCGTCTTGACGGTCGACTCCGACAGGTAGAGCGAGCGCGCGATCTCGTCGTTCGACAGCCCGCCGGCCACCTCGACGAGCACCTCGCGCTCGCGGGCGGTGAGGTCACCGAGGCCGGGCGGGGGCGGCACGTCCCGGGTGGCCTCCGCGACGCGGGCCAGCAGCCGGCGCGTCACGGTCGGGGACAGGAGGGCGTCGCCCGCGGCGGCCACGCGCACGGCCCGGACGAGGTCCGCAGGCTCCGTGTCCTTCACGAGGAAGCCGCTCGCGCCGCCGCGGATCGCCTCGGCCACGTACTCGTCCAGCTCGAACGTGGTCACCACGACCACGTGCACGTCGGCGGCACCAGGGTCGGCGACGATGCGACGGGTGGCCTCAAGGCCGTCGGTGCCGGGCATGCGCACGTCCATGAGGACCACGTCGGGCAGCAGCTCCAGGGCCAGGCGCACCGCCTCGTCCCCTCGCGCGGCCTCGCCCACCACGGTCATGTCGTCCTCGGCGTCGAGGAGCGCGCGGAAGCCGCCCCGCACCAGCGCCTGGTCGTCGGCCAGCAGCACGCGGATCATGCGTCCTCCGTCGCGTCGTCGGGCAGCGGGATGGTGGCGTCGACGACGAAGCCTGCCCCACGCCCGGGCGACCCGTGCTCCGTGCGCAGCCCGCCGCCCGCGCCCTCGACCCGCTCCCGCATCCCGCGCAGCCCGTAGCCGGGCGGGCGCTCCTCCGGAGGTCCGCCGGGCCCGCCGTCGTCGGTGACGGTGACCCGCAGCCGGTGGTCCTCGCGCGCCACCCGCACGACGACGGACCGTGCGCCCGGCGCGTGCCTGCCCACGTTCGTCAGGGACTCCTGCACCACGCGGTACGCGACGCCCGCGAGGCGCGGGGGCACCGCGCCCTCGGAGAGGAGGGCGGGCTCCACGTCGAACCGGACGTCGACGGCGCGGGCGCGCAGCGGCTCCGCCAGGCGGGGCAGCGCCGCGAGGTCCCACGTGGGGGAGCGCGGCTCGTGCGCGCCCTCCCGCCCGGCGTCCTCGCCGTCCGGCGGGTCCTCGCCGCGCACGACGCCCAGCACGGCGCGCACCTCGTCGAGGGCGTCGCGGCTGGTGGACTTGATGGACGCGAGCGACGAACGCGCCTGCTCGACGTCGCGGTCCAGCAGGTGCAGGCCCACGCCCGCCTGGACGTTGATGGCGGACAGCGAGTGGGCGAGGACGTCGTGCAGCTCGCGCGCGATGCGGAGGCGTTCGGTGGCGACGGCCGTGCGTTCGCGCTCGGCGCGGGCGGTGCGCAGGGCGGCCGCGCGCGCGACGCGCTCGCGGACGCCGGTGGCGACCAGGAGCGCGACGGCGGTCCAGGCGGCCCCGCCCAGGACGGCGGCGGACCGCGGCGCGTCGTCGCGGAGGGCTGCTGCTCCCACCACGGTGCCCCACAGGAGCGCCGCCCCCGACCAGGCGATCACGCGGGCACGGCCGGCCGGGCCCGTGAGCAGCACCATGACGAGCACCCCGACCGCGCCGCCCAGCACCGGTCCCCACGCGTAGCCCAGCACCAGGTATGCGCCGACGGCGCCGACCGCCAGCAGCACCGCGAGCACCGGCCGGCGGGGAAGGGTGAGGAGCACGACCGGCCCGACCAGCGCGAGGAGCAGCCCCAGCGCGTCGACGTCGCGGGCGCCCGGCTGCCAGTGCGACGCCCCGAGGGTCCCGAACGTCACGACGACGGCGAGCGCCACCGCGAGGAAGAGCCGGGGGCGCCAACGGTCGAGGGGGCCGCGGTCCATGCCGGGCACGCTACGCCGCGGCCGGCGGCAGCGCGTCCGACCAGGGTGCCGTGCGGCGTCGTCCCCCGGGACCATGCCCGGGCGGCACTGCGGGCGCCGTCGCACGACCGACCCCGTGGTGTGGGCGGCCGGCGCTACCGTCGCGAGGTGACCCGCGACGACGCCGCGCCGGCGGTGCGGCTGACCCGAGACCAGGCCCGCCGCATCGCGGTGCGGGCGCAGCTGCTCGACGGGCGCCGCGCGGACGACCCGCGGCACCCGGGCGACCTGGTGGCGACCGTCGAGCACCTCCTGGTGCTGCCGGTCGACCCGACGACGGCGGTGGCGCCCGCCGTCGACCTCGTGCCCTGGTCCCGCCTCGGCCGTGCGACGTGGCCCGGCGCGGTGGAGGACGCCCTGGCGGACCGGATGCTGTTCCGGCTGGGCGGCACGGTCCGCTCGACGGAGGACCTCCCGCTCTGGCTCGAGCAGATGCGTCGATGGCCCTTCGGGGACTGGCGTGCGAGCTGGTTCCACGACAACGCGCCGTTCCTCGACGACGTCCTCGCCCTGCTTGCCCAGGCCGGCCCGCTCAGCGCCCGCGACGTGCCGGACACCAGCGTGCGGCCGTGGCGCTCCACCGGCTGGACGGGGCACCGCAACGTGACGCAGATGCTGGAGTTCGCGGCTCTGCACGGGGACGTCGCGGTCGCCGGGCGGCGCGGCCGCGACCGCCTGTGGGACCTGGCGGAGCGCGTCTACCCGGACGTCACGCCGCTGCCCCGCGAGGAGGCGGCCCGCGAGCGCGTCGCCCGGTTCGTCCGCGCGCGCGGCATCACCCGCGCCCGCGTGCCAGGGCTCCCCGGGGACGAGGACTACGTGGACCTCACGGGGACGCCTGCGACGGTGGAGGGCAGCGACCGGACGTGGCTCGTCGACCCGGGCGCGCTGGAGTCGGTCGACGAGCCCTTCGAGGGCCGCACCGCCGTGCTCTCGCCCTTCGACGCCCTCGTGCACGACCGTGCCCGGCTGCTGGAGATCTTCGACTTCGACTACGTCCTCGAGATGTACAAGCCGCGCGCCCAGCGCCGGTGGGGCTACTTCGCGCTCCCCGTGCTGCACGGGGACCGGTTCGTCGGGAAGGTGGACGCCACCGCCGACCGGAGGGCCGGCGTCCTGCGCGTGGACGCGATCCACGAGGACCTGCCCTTCACGCCCGACGTCGCACAGGCGGTGCGGCACGAGCTGGCGGAGCTCGCCGGGTGGCTCGGGCTCGACGACGTCTCGCTCTGACCCGCCGGAGCACCGCCGCGGGCGGATGAGAGGGCTCTCATCGGCGTCTCACCCCGCGCTTCCGCCCGCGCGGTCGGATGACGGGGTGCCGACCCCTCCGCCCACCGCACCGCCCGCGGTCGCCTCTGACGACCGCCGCGCCTGGCTCGACCTGCTCGCCGGCGACGGCGCGGCCGACGTGCTGGGCGCGGCGCTCGCGGCGGACGGCGCCGAGCTCGAGTCCTGGACGCTGCGGCAGGTGCACGCGCGGCCGGGCGCCGAGGTGACGGTCGCCTTCGAGGTCGTGGCCCGGCGGGCGGAGGGCGGGGTGCGTCGCGCGCACGAGCACCTCTTCGCGTCGACCGCCCCCGCCTCCACCTTCCGCCGCGCGCGGGGCGAGGACCTGCCGGTGGGCAGCGACCCCGGGCCGGGCGTGGTGCGGCTCGACGACGGCGGCCGGAGCCTGCACGTGTGGCGCCACCCGCACGACCCCGCGCTGCCCGGGCTGGAGGCAGGGAGCACGCCGGCGCTCGTGCAGGAGCGGCTGCGGGAGGCGGGCGCGGACGTCGCGGTGCTCGGCCTGGAGACCGTCATCTACCGCCCCCTGCGCCGCGCGGTGCTCCGGGCGCGCACGTCCGCGGGCACCGTGTACGTCAAGGTGGTGCGGCCCTCCCGCGTGGGCGAGCTGGTCGAGCGGCACGCGCTCTTCGCGGGCGCGCCGGCGGGCGTCCACGCGCCGCCGGTGCTCGGCCGGTCACCCGACGGCGTCGTGCTGCTCGCGGAGGTGCCGGGCGCGTCGGTCGCCGACCTCGTCGCCCGGACCCCGGCGGTCGGCCAGGCGGGCTGCATCGACCCCGCGGAGATCCTGCGGGTGGCGCAAGGCCTCCCGGCCGCGGGCCGACGGCTGCCGCGTCGTGCGCCGTGGGCCGACCGGCTCGACCGCTACCTCGGCACCCTCGCCTCGCTGCACGGGATGGAACCGGGCCGCCTGGAGCACCTGGGCGCCCGGGTCGCGGCCGTGGTCGCGACGCGGGACCCGGGGCCCGTGGTCACGACCCACGGCGACCTGCACGCGGCGAACCTGCTGCTCGACCCCGCCGACCACCCTGCCGACGACCCAGCCGACGAGCCCGGCGGAGCGCGCACGACCCCGCGCGTGGGCGGTGTGCTGGACGTCGACACCCTCGGCCCGGGCCATCTGGTCGACGACCTGGCGTGCGCCGTCGCGCACCTGGCCGTGCTCACCGCGCTCGAGCCCCGCCTGTACGCGGGGACGGAGGGGCTCGTCGCGCGCTGCCTGGACGTCTTCGGTCGCGCGGCGGACCCGGCGCTCCTGCGCGCGCGGGCAGCGGCCGTCGTCGTCTCGCTCGCGGCCGGAGCGGACGACGCCGTGCGCGCCGACGCGTTCCTCCACGTCGCCGAGCGGCTCGCGGACGCGACGGGAATCTGAGAGACCTCTCACCCGCGGCTCGCCGGCGTCTCACGGGGCCCGCGAAGGCTGGGAACCAGCCGGGCAGGAGCCCGGACCGCCCGGCGGGCACGCCGCCGACCGACACGAGGGAGCAGCACCATGAAGGCACGCAGCGCATGGATCGTCACCGGAGCGCTGGGCGCGGTCGGCCTGGGCGCCGTCGCCGCCGCGGCGCAGGGCGCCGGCGACCGCGCGCCGTCGGACGACGTCGCGACCACCACGGTGCGCCTCGCCGACGACCGCGGGGGCTCGACGCCGGACCCGACGTCGAGCGCGAACGCGGCCACCGCACCCGTCGAGTCGCCCGTCCGGTCGGCGGACCCGTCGCCGTCGGCGGTGCAGAACGCCTCGTCCGTCACCACGGTGACGGCCCAGACCGCGCAGTCGGCGAAGACGGCCCCGACTCCTCAGTCGCCCGCCAGCCCGAACACGCCCGCCAGCCCGAACACGCCGGCGAGCCCGGTCAGCCCGGTCACCCCGCAGTCGGCCCAGAGCGCCCCGAGCGCCCCGAGCGCCGGCTGACCGCCCCACCCGCCCTCGCCGAACAGGCGGGTTTTTACCTGTTGAAAGCCGGGGACCTGGGCAAACCCCCCTTAGGCGCCGGGGGGGGGGGGCCGGGGGGGGGGGCCGG